>CAIRND010000157.1 GCA_903879825.1 uncultured Geobacteraceae bacterium | reverse complement strand
TTGAGATAGCCGACGACCTCTTTGTTAACCTGACCTGCCAGCACCATTTCAACCACTTGCATTGTTTCGGCGTCTGTTACGCGCATACCGCGGACAAATTCCGAGACGATACCATAGCGCTTCAGCGTGTCATTGATCTGCGGCCCGCCACCATGAACAATAACAGTGTTGATCCCCAGAGACTTGAGCAGAACTACATCCAGCGCAAACGATTCCTTCAGTTTTTCGTCTGCCATAGCATGGCCGCCATATTTTATGACGAAAGTTTTTCCGGAAAAACGGCGAATATAGGGCAGCGCTTCCATCAGAGTGTTTGCTTTATCAATAAGTTTTTTCATCGCTTCCATCCTCAATAAGAGTCGTAACTCATTCACTCTTCGCAGTCGGGCGGCCACAAGGATACGCCCCTCATTTTTATTCCGCTATTTCAGCGGCAGGCGTATTGTTACGGTCGTACCTGATCCGGGTTGACTGGTCAGCCTGATGTCACCACCATGCTGACTGATAAAATTTTGCGCATAGAACAGGCCCATTCCAAAACCACGTACTTGCCCGGTCTGTTCCGGATCGATCTGATAAAATTTTTCAAATACCGTGGCTGTCTCAGCCTCTGGAATCCCGATTCCCGTATCTGAAATGTAAATAATAACCATATCGTCACGACTTTCGATCGAAACTAATATATGACATTGTTCACGAGAGAACTTGAACGCGTTATCGAGCACCTGTAGTAGTGCAAAGCGTATTTTTGAAGCATCAAGGAGCACCGCCGGCAGAGTACCGGGGGTAAAATAAACGGTAGCTCCAAATTGGCAATGAACTTCCCGACATTTGAGCAGCACCTCTGCAACGATTTCATTCAAATCGCAGGGTTTCTTATTGAGACCCTCACCACTGACCATCACTTGGTTGAACGCCAGTAGATCAGAAATCAGTTGTCCAAGATAGCGCATCTCCTCGCTGGCCATAGCAACATTTTCCTGAAAAATGGGATCGTCGCAGTTAAACACCCCCGTCTGGAGATTTTGCAGAAACAGTGAAATGCCGGTGATCGGGGTGCGTAATTTATGAGAGACCATGGACATAAATATATTTTTAAGGTTGTTTGACCGTTTGATATCGGCCAACTCCTCCTTAAGCACTTTTTTTGCCAGGGCTTTTTCGACAGTGGTTTTCAGTTGGATCAGATTAAGTGGCTTATTGATAAAATCATCTGCGTCTTCTTTAAGTGCACTCAGTATAATCTCCGAATCCGCAAACCCGGTCATAATGATAACCGTTGCATTCGGATCAAATGCTTTGATCTGCTTAAGCAGGTCAATACCCGATCCTCCCGGCATAGTGACATCGGAAAGAATCAGATCGAAGCGCTCCTTTTGGTAAATTTCGATAGCTTCTTCACAGGTGGCCGCCTCCACTACCCGATACCTATGGAGGGCGTGCTGGCATAATTCACGAATATATTTTTCGTCATCAACGACCAAAATAGTTGCCGATTGCGACGGTGATGTCGATTCTCTGTTACAAGGCTGTAGCACCGACATGTGAACTCCGGATACGTATGCTTCTGATTATTCTTCCGATAACTGCAATACTCAGTTGCTACGCCACCGTCAAGAGAATCGCAGCAACTGCTGCCAAGGCCTCATCCAACTTATCCGGCTGACTGCCACCCGCCTGCGCCAGCTCTGGCTTACCGCCACCACTGCCGCCCACAATCGGTGCTATCTGCTTGATTATATCGCCCGCCTTGATTGAACCACTCAAGCTTTTGGTAACCGCTACCAACAGATTTGCCTTGCCGCCGATGGCAGCTCCAAGCACAACGACACCCTCTCCGAGACGATCTTTCAGTGTATCCGACAGGTCACGCAGCGCCTTGATATCCTCTACCTGCACCTGTACCGCCAGCAGGCGGACACCATTCACTTCAATGGACTGCGACAGTAAATCACCTGATGCGGCAACATTCAACCGTCCCTGCAGCGATTCAATTTCTCGCTGCAATTCTTTCTGGCGCACCAGCAACTTTTCGAGCCGATCACGAGAACTGCCCGCTTCGGCCTTAAGTAACTGTGCGATTTCCCTCTGCTCATCCTCAATCTGTCGGACAAAATCGAGTGCTCCATGGCCGGTTAACGCTTCGATGCGACGGACACCGGCAGCTATTCCCGCTTCAGAGACGACCTTGAACAGACCGATATCACCGGCGGCCCGCACATGAGTCCCACCACACAATTCCATGCTGACCACTCCGATTCTCACAACACGAACCGAATCACCGTACTTCTCATCAAAAAGTGCTGTGGCACCAGCCTCAATCGCCTCGGCGATATTCATCTCACGTGTTACCACCGCATCATTTGACATGATGAAACAGTTCACAATCGTTTCAATACGGCGTAGCTCTTCGTCTGTTAGCGCAGAAAAGTGGGTAAAGTCAAAACGCAGCCTCCCCTGTGACACAAGAGACCCAGCCTGTTTGACGTGATCACCCAACACCTGACGCAGAGCACTCTGCAGCAGATGAGTTGCGGTATGATTGCGACAGGTGGCATCACGTTCGCTCCGCGACACCTTTAGATCTGCGGCATCACCAACTTTGATGACCCCTTCGGTAATGACGGCATGGTGAACGACCATATCGGTAAAGGGGCGACTGGCGGAAACCACATCCAAATGTCCGTTACCGGTAGAAAGAGTCCCACAGTCCCCTTTCTGGCCACCGGAATCACCGTAGAAAGGAGTCCGTTCGGTAATTACCGTCACAGAATCGCCGGCTACAGCAGATTCAACCGAGACACCATCCCGGAGAATTGCCACTATCGGAGCATAGATTGACATTTCGTCATAACCAACAAACAGACCGCGTACACCGTTATTATGAAGTTCTTTGTATATCTGGGCGATCCCCTCTTCACCGGAACCCTTCCAATGCTCACGTGCCTGCGCCCGTTGACGTTCCATGCAGAGTTCAAAACCGGCTTCATCAATAGAAAAAGCTTCACTTTCAACGATATCGGCGGTCAGATCGACCGGAAAACCATAGGTGTCATAGAGTTTGAACAGGACATCACCCGGGATGACATTTTTTCCAGCAGCGCGCAGGGTAGCTACCTCATCATTGAGAATAGCCAGCCCCCGGTCCAGGGTCTCGGCAAAGCGCTGTTCTTCTGCAAGCACCACCTTCTTGATATACTCTTCACGCTCCTGCAGATCAGGATATGCGTCTCCCATGACTTCGCGCACGGCGTCCACCATGTTGAATAACATCGGCTCAGCACAACCAAGCATTTTGGCATGGCGCGCCGCCCGACGCATAATTCGCCGCAAAACATAGCCGCGCCCTTCATTGGAGGGGAGCGCGCCGTCACAGATCAGGAACGTAACGGCCCTGGCATGATCGGCAATAACCCGCATGGAGACGTTATCCTTCTCATCAGCGCCGTAACGCTTGCCTGACAGCCGCTCAATGTGGCGAATAATTCCCTGCAGAATGTCGATATCATAGTTGGAACTGACGCCCTGCATAACGGCAGTAACACGTTCCAAGCCCATTCCGGTATCGACCGACGGCTTCGGAAGCGGTGTCATGGTACCGTCACTTGACCGGTTAAACTGCATGAATACATTGTTCCAGATTTCCATATAACGGTCGCAATCGCAGCCGACATTACAGTCGGGGCGATCACAGCCGATCTCAGCGCCCTGATCATAAAAAATTTCACTACAGGGGCCGCAGGGACCGGTATCACCCATCGACCAGAAATTATCCTTCTCGCCAAAACGGAAGATACGCTCGCGGGGGATGCCTTCCTGGTTGTGCCAGATATCAGCAGCTTCATCATCATCAGTATAGACCGTCACATAAAGGCGGCTTTTGTCCAGTTTCAGCTCAACCGTTAGAAATTCCCAGGCGTAGGCGATCGCCTCTTTTTTGAAATAGTCGCCAAAGGAAAAATTTCCCAGCATTTCGAAGAACGTGTGATGACGAGCCGTGCGGCCAACGTTTTCTAGATCGTTATGCTTGCCACCGGCCCGAACGCATTTCTGTGAACTGACGGCACGAAGGTAGCCACGATCCTCAAGCCCCAAAAAGCAGTCTTTGAACTGGTTCATGCCCGCATTGGCAAACATCAGGGTCGGATCATTTTTGGGAAGGATCCCCGAGCTGGAAACGACCGTGTGTCCCCGGTCGGCAAAATATTGGAGAAAGCGTGCGCGAATTTCTGTGCCTGTCATGGTGTCCTCGTTTGGTTATTTATTCCTCTGTTCGTAATGCCGTCATAATTGCGGAAAATCCATATCCCCGCCGTTGTAAAAAACCAACCACCCGGCATCTATCTCGATCACTCGCCGCTGAATAGGAAAATCCGGGGTAGCGTCGCTCTGCCGCCGACCTGGCCTCGGAAATTTCATCACTCTCAGCCAAAAGTGGAGCAAGGGCTTCAGCCACTACATCGACAGCAAATCCTTTGCGGCGCATCTCCATGCGGAGGCGGGCCCCGTAAAAACGACCGGAAGAAAGTGCCGATTCGGCAAATCGTTCGGCATACCGCTTATCATCCAGCCACCCTTCCCGCTGCAGGCGGACGATCACCTCTTCGAGATCCCGTTCGGCAACGCCACGCGCCGACAGCTTTTGCCGCAATCGGGCAACGGTATAATCCCGACCGGTCAGTAAGCGCAACGCATACGGGTAAATTTTTTCGAGCGGCAACGGTTCTCTATCTTTCAATATCAAATGGTTCCGTCTCCGGAGTCGCATCTTCGACTTTACTCTCAAATCCTTCCCAGGATGCATCCGAGGTTGATGAAATACCGGATATTTTGAGAGCAAAGTCATCGGGGTTTGAACTCTGCCGAATAGCCTCATCGTAGGTAATCAGCTTACTGGAAAGCAGTCTCATCAGCGACTGGTCAAACGTCTGCATGCCATACGAAACAAAACCCTGAGAAATTGCATCATTTAACTGTTTGGTTTTTTCTTGATCATCGATACATTCACGGACACGGGAGGAAGCCAGCATGACTTCAACCGCCGGAACACGCCCCTTGCCATCTGACTTCGGCACCAGTCGCTGGGAGATAACCGCCTTGATTATGCTTGCCAACTGGATTCGAACCTGCCGCTGATGATAAGGGGGGAACACACCAATAATACGGTTAACTGTTTCCGCCGCGTCCATCGTATGCAGGGTCGACATAACCAGATGCCCGGTCTCGGCAGCGGTCATTGCCGTTTCTATCGTTTCAAGGTCACGCATCTCGCCCACCAGAATAACATCGGGGTCCTGACGCATTGCCCCTTTCAGAGCGGCTGAAAACGAGGGGGTATCAGTACCAACCTCACGTTGACTGATGATACTCTTGTTATCGCGGTGCAAAAACTCAACAGGGTCTTCGATTGTGATGATATTGCTGGTACGCTGGCTATTGATGTAATCAATCATGGCCGCGAGCGTGCTGGATTTACCGGAGCCAGTCGTCCCGGTCACCAGTATCAACCCCCGCTCTTCACGGCAGATTTTCTGCATAATCGGCGGAAGATTGAGCCCTTCCAGCGTCGGGATAATAATTGCAATAGAACGGAAGACCATCGCCACCGTACCGCGCTGACGGTACACACTGGCCCTGAAACGCCCGAGTCCCGGCACGGCGTAGGCCAGATCCACCTCATAATTTTCTTCAAACATGCGGCGCTGTCGATCATTCATAATCGACAGCGCCGTGCTGGAAACAAACTCCGGCGACAAACGCTGCGCGTTGGGAATCGGGTGCAAGCGACCATCAATCCTTACAATAGGTGGCAGCCCGGTCTTGATATGAATATCAGAACCCTTGGCCTTAAACGCAATTGTCAGTATTTCGTTTAGTTCCATGGCCTACCTCCGCCATTAGGCAGCCTTGTCAGCCTTTTCAGGGGCGGGCGCCGGCTTAAGCAAATCCATCAGTTTCCCTTCAATTTCAGCCAGAACGTCCGGGTGCTCAGTTAACCAGGTGCGTGAATTTTCACGACCCTGGCCAATCCGTTCTTTGCCGTATGAGTACCAGGCACCACTTTTTTCAACAATATTTTTATCAACAGACAGATCGAGTACGTCGCCGGTACGCGAGATACCTTCACCGTAAAGAATATCGAATTCAACCTCTTTGAACGGAGGAGCAACCTTGTTTTTGACAACCTTGACACGGGTGCGGGAGCCGATGATCTGGTCGCCCTGCTTGAGTGTTGCTATTTTGCGGATATCCATGCGGACAGACGCATAAAATTTCAGAGCATTACCGCCGGTGGTCGTTTCCGGATTGCCAAACATGACACCGATTTTCATACGGATCTGGTTGATGAAGATAACACAGCAGTTGGACTTACTGATGATACCGGTCAGCTTGCGCAGCGCCTGTGACATTAAGCGCGCCTGAAGTCCCATATGGGAATCGCCCATATCCCCTTCGATCTCGGCTTTGGGCACCAAAGCGGCAACCGAGTCAACAACCAGTATGTCAATCGCTCCGCTCCGAACCAGAGTTTCGGTAATTTCAAGCGCCTGTTCGCCGGTATCCGGCTGCGATACCAGCAGGTCATCGGTTTTGACGCCCAGCTTACGGGCATAGCCAATATCGAGTGCATGCTCGGCATCAATAAAAGCCGCAATGCCCCCTGTTTTCTGCGCCTCAGCAATAATGTGCAGCGCCAGTGTGGTCTTTCCCGAAGATTCGGGACCATATATTTCGATCACCCTGCCGCGTGGGACGCCACCAACTCCGAGGGCCATGTCGAGAGAAATTGATCCGGTAGAAATCGCATCCACTCCCGGAAGCGCTTCGTCATTGCCGAGCCGCATAATAGCGCCCTTGCCGAACTGTTTTTCGATCTGACTGAGAGCGAGCTCAATCGCCTTGTTTTTCTCGAGCGTGTTGTTTTTTTCAGCCATTAAAGTATCTCCTGAATGGATAGGGTGTGTAGATTAAAAGGATAGAAAAATAGCATATCCACCAGATGCATCGCAAGGTTTTATCTGTCCGTTTTTATGCATTATGTTCATTCCTGGCAGCGACGGCAGAAAACGGTGCTCCGGTTTCCGAGCCTGCTCTCTTCAAGGGGGTCACCGCAATCAGGGCAGGGCTGTCCGCCCCGGCCATAGACCTTTAACACCTGGGGATGATATGAAACGGATTCCTCTGCTACCCGGCAGGCGATTCCCTCGCTGATCGACCGTTCCAGCTCCTGTCTGATAGTGGCAGCTAGCGTGGTGCATTCCTGCAGTGTCAGAGTCCCGGCGCTGCGATCCGGAAGGATACGGGCATGGAAGAGCGCTTCGTTGGCATAAATGTTCCCGACTCCCGCCACTACGGCGCTGTTCATAATTAACTGTTTAATCGCCACTTTCCGATTTTTGCCCACCGTATGAATGTATGTACCGTTAAAGGCGTCCGTGAGCGGTTCCGGGCCAATAGTGGCCAGAAGGGGGTGCAGCTGCGGGTCGCCGGCAAACCAGGTGACGATGCCGAATTTTCGAGGATCGTGGAAACGGAGCAGCTGGCCGTCGTCAAATATAAAATCAAGGTGGTCATGCTTCCCCGGCGGCGACGAGCCACGCAACAGCCGCAGGTAGCCGGTCATCCCCAAATGCACGAGCAGCCAGCCGCTACCGCAGTCAAACAACAGATACTTGCCGCGACGGACGATCGCCCGCACCGTGAGCCCCGGCAGGATATCGGCAAGATCCGCCTTCACCGGAAGCCGGAGTTTTGGGACGCGCAGTTCCACCACGGTAAAACGCCTGCCCACCAATGCCCGCTCCAACCGCTGGCGGGTTACTTCCACCTCCGGTAGTTCAGGCATCCGTTCCTCCCGTTGTTGATGTCACAATCTGAGGCATCTGCTTCATCCCCAACAGATAACGCCGCAACCAGTCGAGCGCTGTCCATGCGGTAAGGGTACGGATATCGTCCCGGTTGCCGTTGAACTGAAAGCGCTTTACCCAACAGCCATCGGGTGCCGCAAGCGCTATAAAGACTGTTCCAACAGGCTTGTCCTCACTGCCGCCATCAGGCCCGGCGATTCCGGTGACCGACAAACCAAGATCGCTACCGGAAGCCAGCCGGATACCGGCAGCCATTGCTGCAGCACATTCGGAACTGACGGCACCGCAGTTGTTCAAAATGTCGGCAGAGACCCCAAGTAATCTCGTTTTAGCAGCATTCGAATAGGTAACAACTCCTTCACTAAAATAGGCGGAACTGCCGGGTATATCGGTGATCCGTTTGGCTATCAGACCGCCACTGCACGACTCCGCCAATGAAAGCGTCACACCACGATCACGAAGCAGCTCTGCCAGCGCCTCGTCTATACTGAAATCGCCGTTGGTCAACGATGAAGTGTTCATGTTTCAGTCACTCCTGCAGGCTGCAGCCGCGCCATAACTTCCCGGCAGGGAATGCCCGTTTCACGGGCTATACGGCGGCAATCCTCGTATTCGGGGGCGGCACGCAGAAAATTACTGCGACCATCAAAAACCTGCTTAAAGCGCACAGCACCAAACTCTGTCTGCTGTTCAACAATCTCCCGCCGCAGAATCACACGATCTGCAGGATAATAGCGCAGGCCGATAGCAGACGTTTCGCTCAATGCCAGTTGAGCCAACCGATCGAACTGTTCCGGGTGACAGAGAAACGACAGCATCACACCGGGTCGGTTCTTTTTCATCTGAACCGGTGTAAAGAACACATCCAACGCCCCTTCTTCAAAAAGACGTTCCATGACATAGCCGAGAATTTCCGGCGTAGAGTCGTCTATATTGGCCTCAACGACAATCACGCCATCCGGCTGCGTGGGGTTTTCAGTGGAATGGCCCAAAAAAGCCCGCACTATATTGGGACAATCAGGAAAATCTTTACCTCCGGCACCGCTGCCGACCCGCTCCAACTGCATGGACGGCTGCTGACCGAATCCGCTAACGAGTGCCACCAGAATAGCGGCACCGGTCGGCGTCACCCGCTCACCTGGGCCACACTGGCCATGCACCGGCACTCCCTGCAGTAAATCTGCCGTGGCCGGGGCAGGAACAGGCAGCCGGCCATGGGCGGTTTCAACGAAACCACTCCCCAGCGGCAGGGCCGAAGCGTAGACCTGTTCCACCTGAAGATATTCAAGACAGATCGCAGTTGCGACGATATCAACGATTGAATCAACCGCGCCAACTTCGTGAAAATGCACCTCCTCGATGCAAATTCCGTGAACCCGTGCCTCGGATTCGGCCAGACGACGGAATATCAGGCGGGATTTCTTCTTAACCTCATCAGACAGCCCGCTGCCGGCAATCAGCGCATCAATCCCGGCGTAGTGCCGGTGAGTATGGTGGTCATGCACCGCCACATCGAATTTCAGAGCCGGCATCTGCCGCCGTTCGGTTCGACCGGTTGATAGCTCGTACGAGCCGGTCGGGAGTGCCAAGGTAGCCAGTTCCACACGCACATGATCAAGCGGCACCCCAAGATCAAGCAGCGCCCCAACGGTCATATCGCCAGAGATACCGGCATAGCAGTCAAAATAAATTATTTTCATATCACACCCGATTGATCAAACTGGCCGCACAGGCGGCGCCGAAACCATTATCGATATTCACCACAGTCACCCCGGAAGCACACGAGTTGAGCATGCCGAGTAATGCCGCGATACCGCCGAAAGAAGCGCCATAGCCGACCGAGGTGGGAACGGCAATCACCGGTTTATCGACCAACCCTCCTATCACGGAAGGGAGCGCCCCTTCCATACCGGCCACCACGATGAGTACTGCGGCGGCCGCTAATTGTTCCCTTCGCGCCAACAAACGATGAATTCCGGCCACGCCGACATCATAGATCTGCCCGACCTCATTACCGAGAAAACGGGCCGTTATCACCGCTTCGGCCGCAACCGGTATATCGGACGTCCCCGCCGAAATAACCAGGATCGCCCCCCTGCCCTGCTGCTCCGGCGGTTGATGTTCAAGCGTCAGACAGCGTGCATCGGCGTGGTAACTGGCTTCCGGAAAGACGAGCACAAGCTGCGACGCCTTCTCCTTATCCAGACGCGTCACAAGAATATTGCTTCCCTTAGCCGACATTGCCGCCGTTATTGCTATTATCTGTTCCGCCGTTTTGCCTTCTCCAAAAATCATCTCCGGCATCCCCTGACGCAACTGGCGGTGATGATCCACCTGTGCGCAGCCGATATCCTCAAAGGGAAGCTGACGCAGTTGTTGCAAGGCATCATCTACGGACAGCCCTCCGTGCCGGACTGAATTGAGCATTGTTTTAAGATATTCCTGATTCATGTATAAATCCCCGCTGCATCTGAATCACCTGCTGACGAAGTTATACCATGGCTGATGCCGTTTTCCATGAAAAACCAGTTTTTCGGCCGTATTACCCCATCAAAAAAAAGTTCACCGGTTTACATTCTAGTGATAGTTGTGCTACAAGTTTGCCAATTCTGAATCATGCGAGGTCGAAAAATGGCTAAAACAACTGCAGAGAAAATATTTGATGCTCATCTGGTAAACGAGCCCTTTCCTGGCACCAAAGTGCTGCGCCTCGATGCGGTGCTCTGCCACGAGATTACCACACCGATCGCCATTGATGACCTGATCCGGCGCGGCAAGGATCGCGTCTTTGATCCTACGAAGATCAAGGCCGTCATCGATCATGTCACCCCCAGTAAGGACACCAAAACGGCCACCCAGGCCAAGATACTGCGCGATTGGGCCCGCCGTCACGACATCAAGGATTTTTTTGATATAGGCGCTAACGGCGTCTGTCATGCCCTTTTCCCGGAACGCGGCTTTATCCGTCCCGGCTACACCGTCATCATGGGCGACTCCCACACCTGTACCCATGGAGCCTTCGGCGCTTTTGCCGCCGGCATCGGCACGACCGATCTGGAAGTAGGCATCCTGAAAGGTGTCTGCGCGTTCCGCCAACCAAAAACGATTAAGTTTAACGTCAACGGTACACTCCCGAAAGGGGTCTACGCAAAAGACGTCATCCTGCACATCATCGGAAAAATAGGCGTCAATGGCGCTACTGACCGGGTAATGGAATTTCATGGCTCAACCATTGCTGACATGACCATGGAATCACGCATGACACTCTGCAATATGGCCATTGAAGCGGGCGGCACATCAGGAATCTGCCAACCGGACATGACCACGGTTAATTACCTGTGGCAATTTATCAGCGGCGACTTTGCCAGCAAGGAAGCAGCACTGGCAGATTATTCTCAGTGGTGTGCCGATGCTGATGCTGAGTATGACAAGATCATCGAGATTGATGTTACGACTCTTGAACCCACCATTACTTTCGGATACAAACCGGACCAAGTTAAAACGGTCTCCGAACTGGCTGGCACCCCCCTTGATCAGGTCTATATCGGTTCCTGCACCAACGGGCGACTGGAAGACCTGCGCATCGCGGCACAGATCCTAAAGGGACACAAACTAGCGTCGAACGTACGCGGAATCCTCTCACCGGCCACCCCGGCTATTTTCAAGGATGCAAGCAAAGAGGGCTTGATAGATATCTTCATGGAGGCGGGTTTCTGCGTTACCAACCCAACCTGTGGCGCCTGCCTGGGAATGAGCAACGGGGTATTGGCAGAAGGAGAAATCTGTGCCTCTACCACCAACCGCAACTTCATGGGACGCATGGGCAAAGGGGGCATGGTGCACCTGATGTCGCCTGCCACAGCAGCGGCCAGCGCCATTGAAGGAATGATCGCCGATCCGAGAAAGTACTTATAGTCGTGTTATATCTTTTTTAAGGGAGTTTTTATTATGAAAACATTCGGAGGACCTGTCCTCTTTCTCGACCGCAGCGACATCAACACTGACGAAATTATCCCGGCAAAATACCTGACCGAGATTACCAAGGAAGACCTGAAACCCTATATTCTTGAAGACCTGAAATTGCCCGGGTTCGACCCGAATGGGCCACAAACCAGGAATGCACGGGTTATCGTTACCCGCGCCAACTTCGGCTGCGGTTCGTCCCGCGAGCATGCCCCCTGGGTGTTTGAAGTCAACGGCATTACTGCGGTCATTGGCGAATCTTTTGCGCGAATCTTCCGGCAGAATATGTTCAATTGCGGCATGGCTGCCATCGAACTGCCTGCTAACGACCTCGACGCAATTTTCTCCCACGCAAATGATGAAGATGCCTCCATGAACATTGACATCGAGGCAGGAACACTGACCATGAGTGGCGGAGGAAAGCAGCGTATCTTCAACTTTGAAATATCACCCTTTGATAAAGCCCTGGTGCTTGCCGGTGGATGGGTTGATTACGCTGACTTGAAATACTGATCAGACAACAGCGGGATTACAAATCTACGGAACCGGGTGACGTGCCCGACTCCCAGAAACGATAGGTATTGCGGCCGGCTTTTTTGGCATTATACATGGCCAGGTCGGCTGCAATTTCCAGCTCTTTCGTATCAGAACCATTATCGGGAAAAATACTGATACCGATGCTTGCAGTCGTCACTATCACTGTGCCTGACAGCTGAAACGGCCGGGCAAACTGCTCCAACAGTTTTTCAGCGATACCAGCCAGTTTTTCTCTATCGCCGCAGTCAGTAAATATGATGCAGAATTCATCGCCACCCTGGCGACTAATGGTATCAAGATCACGCTTACTGCAGACCCTGATACGTTCTGCAGCTTCAACCAACACCTGATCACCCGCTTCGTGACCATACCTGTCGTTGACATTTTTAAAACAATCCAAATCAAGATATATCAGCCCGAACTTCATCCCATAGCGATGCGATTTGGCAATGGTCTGCTCCAAACGGTCTTCAAACAGTCGGCGGTTCGCCAGACCGGTAAGCGGGTCATGAAATGCCATGTCGCGAAAGGTTTGTTCGTTTTTAATGCGCAGGCTGATATCCCGGGTAATTTCAACCGTTCCCGTAACCGTACCGCAAGAATCCCGCAACAGTGATGCGGTACTTTCAACATGGAAGGTGACGCCATTCTGTTGATATTCCCGGCAGGACGAATGTGTCTGGCCATCCTTTAACGCCTCGATTGTAGGGCATTCGTTACAGGGTTCTTCGCGACCAAAAGAGGTGTAACAGGCTGAACCGGTCTGACCACCGAACATTTCAGTCATAGCCCTGTTTTGATACAAAATACGATACTCAAGATCCTTTACGGAAATACCCTCTCCCAGACTCTCCACCACAGTACGGAATTTTTCCCGTTCGTTTTCGAGTTGAAACTTAACGGCGATGACATCACGACATCTTTTTACGGATAGAAGCAGCTTTTCGATATCGATCGGTTTAAGAAAATAGTCGCTGAAGCCAAGTTCTATTGCCGAAACAAGACAGTCGATCTCGCGGTTTGCAGATATTGCGATTACCTGAACATCCTGATCGAGCAATTTTATCTTGCCCACCAGATCAAGGCCGTTCATACCGGGCATATTGATATCAGTCATGACTATCGGAAAGCGGTGCTGCTGAAACTTCAAAAATCCGTCGCTGCCGTTAGTGGCTGTTTCTACCCGGGCGCCGTGACGGGAGAGAGCGAGTGAAATCATAAGCGCCGTAATTGCATCGTCTTCAACTACGAGTAAATCAAGTCCGGTCAGGTCTATGTTCAGATACGCTATGGGCATTGTTCACCTTCATGCAGCGGCAGTATCACGCAGATCGGTGTTTCAGAGTTTTGATTATTTCCATCTGCTCTTCCGCGCAGTGCGGACAAATGCCGTGGCTGAACCTGGCTTCAGAATGGTCGCTGCTATACTGTTCCAACTGATTCC
>CAIRND010000156.1 GCA_903879825.1 uncultured Geobacteraceae bacterium | reverse complement strand
TTTTTTAATTACAGTGCATCTTCTCCGGTTTCACCAGTTCTGATACGGACAACTTCTTCAACATTGGTTACAAATATTTTACCATCACCTATACGACCAGTTTTTGCTGATTTCTCAATAGCTTCAACAACTTGGGGCAAAATTGAATCAGCAACAATAATTTCTATCTTGATCTTAGGGATAAAATCGACAACATATTCGGCCCCCCTATACAGTTCCGTATGCCCTTTCTGACGTCCAAAACCCTTCACTTCGCTGATTGTAATGCCCTGAATACCGATTTCATTCAGTGATTCTTTTACTTCATCCAGTTTGAACGGTTTTATAATCGCTTCAACTTTTTTCACGATAGTACCCTCCTGTCACTTGAGATTTTATTAAAGCAAGAAAAACAGGTTTAACGAGACAGTTGCCATTGAATCGATTGTCCCAACCCAAGATAAACAGAATAAATGAGTAACGAATCTATTTGTTCGTACAAGCATCCCGCTTCATATTCAATCACTTTGTTAGCAAGCTTCCTGCCAATAACTTACCCAAATATTATGTCTGAATATTTAAACAGTTAAGAGACTTATATCCATTTTGCCAACAAGCTGCAAACGGCTCATTGCTAAAAAAACAATCACCACCAAAGCCGGACTGCTCATTAAAGCAGCACACAGATTACACACTGCCTACAAATTCAGGTCTTTAAGGTCCTTAATTATTTCTACCTGACGCTGGTTGATATAATAAGCAATCTGCTGCTGCGAATGTTTTTCAGAATAGAATTCTACAAAACAAGTGAAGGGGGCACACATTCCCTCAACTTTAATTACCACCGCACCCATTTCCACTTCACGTTTTGCTTCACCAGAAAGATCTGGCAGCTTCATAACAATTTTAATTTCATCGCCTTGATGCAAAAGATCAGCAGACATGAAATTGACCGCAGCACCGCCAAGAGAAATATTTTTTACATCGCCCTTTAAGGTAGTATCTTCAAAATGAAACTCCGCTTCAATTGGATGGTCAAGCAGCACCCGCACAAACTGGCGCATATTTGAGCGAATATTCGCATAACCGAAATTGCATAAAATTACCCGTTTTTTGGCAGAACTCACATAAAAAGCTTCACCAATCAGATCTTCAGGAAAGTCACTCAGATCATGCGAATAAATGAGCGTAGCTTTTTCCATATTGATGACTTTAGCCTGGTACTCATGAACAGCAAACTCTGCCATTTCATTTTCAACACTCAACAACGTGGCATCGTACGAGACGGGGATTTCTTTGTAATAATTTAAAAAAGAAAACGTCTGGCCAATCATTCCCCATAAAAATTGGATAATTACCTGCGAGTCTTCCCGTTCTGTTCCCCGGATAACTTTATCATAAGATGGAAACACCCGAAACCACTCCGAAGATCAATTGAACTATTGATCAATATAAGCTATAAACAAACAATGAATTTATCTATCAGAAAATGTGCCGAACAACAAGCACAATTGACACATCCCTCTCAAGTAACCCATGTACCCCCTTATCACGTTAACCGTGCATTCACACTTCTATTGACAGTTGCTTTAAGCCTGACCAGCTCTTTTGCTGGAGCAGATATCTACCGTTTCGTCACCATCGACGGTATTGAGACGTTTACCGATGCGCCAAACGACAAAAGCGCCACAGTGATTATTAAGGATCACGCAAAAACAACTACTGCAATGCGTAAGTCGCAAAAGAAACAAAAGATCCATGACATTTCGCTTGATGAAATAGTCCAAAAGACCGTTACTGCCGCCATCAACCCGCATGAAATGCAGCAACGCAGCTTTGAACCACACCTGCCGCAGGTCGGCGGCATCATAACTTCGCGGGTAGGAATGAGAATCGATCCGATCGACGGGACCTGGCGCCAGCACAACGGTATTGATATAGCCATACCAACAGGGACCCCGGTGAAACCGTCTGCTCCCGGCATAGTCGTCTACAGCGGAATCCGTTCCGGATATGGCAATACGGTGGTAGTTGAACATGATAATGGAATTATCACGCTATATGCACATAACAGCAAAATTTTAGTGACAGAGGGGCAAGCGGTTACCTCGGAGAGCATTTTAGCGCTCTCAGGTTCGACCGGAAGATCTACCGGACCACACCTTCACTTTGAGGCGTGGCAGTCTGGAACCAATGTCACCATGGCCTTTCTTGGCGATAGCGGAATTACACTGCCGAAAAAAGCCCTTGTCGCCAACAGCCAAAGAGCGCCCCGTTTTCGAAGTGAGACTCTATCCGATGGCTCTATACTTTTTACCAATATCCCCACATCGACTCCCTGATGCGTGACCAGATTGCAACATACAGTGCAAAACTGATTTCAGACGGCTCGGCAGATGTGAGGTGTTTAGCCTTCGCTGCGCAGGATGACACAATGATTTCCGCCGGTGATACGGCGCTGGCATCGTTATCCGAATCAATCTTATCCCGCCTGAACAGCCTTGCGCTTGCCGTAGCGACTCCTGCACTCCCTTTCGCTGATTTGCTCATTCAAAGGGCAGCCAGCCATGAGCATGAGATTATTCCTCGCGATACGGAAACCCGCACCTTTCTACACGACATTCCAATTGTAAGAAAAAATGAGGTCGGCTCTGATCCTGCGGAGACGTGTGCCATTCTGTTGGGAAATCGCAAAGGAATTGTCGTTGAGGGGATTGGAATCATCGCAGCAGGTGCTTTGACCGTCGAACAAGCTTATATTAACTGGTCATCAGTGTTCCATTCGACCTATATCAAATATCTAGAAGATCTGCTCGAACATGGCTTTATGCTTGAGGGAGAAAAGGATGCTTTTGAACGTTTTCGCCGTGAATCCCTTCCTCCGCTTTCATCAGATGGGCTTGAATTTCGTCCGGGGCCTTTTTTAGAAAAGAGTGACATTCTTGACGAGATTGCCCGTGTCGGCAGATATACTGTCCAGCGCCGTCTGGTTGACTCTTTTTTTGGCAACATTTCATATTCGAACGGCGACCTGATCTACATTTCACAAACTGCGTCCAGCCTGGACGAACTACCCGGCTGTATCGATCCGGTTCCTTTTGAAAACAGCTCAACGGTTGGAATTACCGCATCAAGCGAACTCGTCGCCCATCGCTCAGTTTTTGAAACCACCGGCTGTCGTGCCATTTTGCACGGCCACCCTCGTTTCGCTGTTGTCATGAGTATGCTCTGTGCGGAAAAAGAATCGTGCTCAGTTTCAGACTGTTGGAAGGACTGCTCAAAAGTTCGTTTTCTGGGGGGCACACCGGTAGTGGCAGGAGAAATCGGCGCCGGCGGCATCGCCAAGAATATTCCGCCGGTGATAGGCACCACCGGTTCGGTTATCGTCTACGGGCATGGAGTATTCAGCATCGGCATGACCGATTTCCGTGAGGCATTTCAAGGGTTGGTGGACGTGGAAAACTGGTGTCGGGCGGAATATTTCAGGCGCTTTGATGAAAAGCATGCGTCATGTTCTTCTTGATTTCCTTCCTGCAACACACTCTCACTGAAAATAACAGCAGGTACATATAGCGTCTTTTAAAAAGCAAGAGGGTCCCGAAAATGTGCTGTCATTGACTATAACGGGCCTGCCGTTAGGCAATGGAATGGCCGAATTGTAAGGGACGACCTTTTCTTGTTTCTCAGTCAGAATAACTTCGTTCAGCGATTTTATTCATCCTTCATCCCTGTCTCTAAAAATCCCTGTTTAAGTCTCATAATCTTTGTCAGTATCTCATCAGACCTGTCATGTGTCCGTGCGCTTCCGGCCATATCCTGCACAAGACGATAACGCTGCTGATCCCCTGTTTCAGCTTCCAGAATTTTCAATATAGCTGTTCCCGTCGATTCATCCGCAATAGCTGCCATGTCACGTCCCAACAACCTGATCCCAGCCAAGACAAGGTCAAAACCTTCCATCTGGAGCAATTCAACCTCACTATCAAACATACGGTCTTCGTTGCCGGCATCTGAGTAATGTTCCATAAAAAACAGCAAGTCCTCGGCATCTTTGGAACGTTCAGGATATCGGTCATTCCAGGAGATAACCTTCATCAACGCCATTCCCGGAATTGTCGGTACTTTCACATCCAGCAACGGAGCATTGCTCAGCCGGACATTCATTCCGTAATGATATGCTTCCTTGAAGCCCATGATGTTCATAATAACCTGCTGATCGGGTGGCCAGCTGATTGTTCTGCCTTCGGGGCTGACATTACCAAACGGTACAATATCGACAGGGAATCGACCAAACTTCAGCCTGTACTGCTCTCTTGTTGCCTCAAATCTTCCTGTAGCAACTAATGCTTTTGACAGCTGCTGAAATTCATCCCAACTGTCAACCTCAACACCGATATCAAGGTCACGGGTGGCCCGATCCGTTTTGATGGTGTGGCAATGATTCAACACTATATCGCGAGCCGTAGCGCCAACCACAAAGAAGAGAATACCAAGAGCTGAAGCCTGCTGATGAATCACCTCCAGAATATCCAAAATTACGAGATCAATCTTCTCTGATAAGTTGAACGATATGTTCGTCATATAGTATCCGTGCCGTTTCAATATTTCGCTGGTTTCCGGTGGCCATCAGGTCTGCATAAACCAGTATCGGGTGAACCGTATCTCCACGGGGAACAATTGTTTCCTGCCGCCAGAAAGAGTAGAGCAGTTCTACGTCGCCCTCAGGATCTTTTTTGAGCCTGTTCTGGATAAGTACTGCTTCCGGATTGTCCTTATCAACATAGACGGTTATTGTCTGGGGCTTCAGATAGTCGGTCAGCTTTCCTGCTGCTACTTCACCGCCCCATTGTGCCCTTTCCGGATTCAGCACCGCCTTCTGCCACCAGCCATCCGCACCACGATAGCGCCCAATCAGCAATTTGGGGCGCAACTGCTCTGCATACCCGGTTATCCAGCGTTCCAGAAGTTTTTCTTTTCCTAGCAATCGAATATGTCGAGCACGACCTTTTCCGGTCTCCACCAGGTAGCCAAGTTCGTTCAGCTCATTCAGTACCCAGTTCACCATGCCCAATG
>CAIRND010000155.1 GCA_903879825.1 uncultured Geobacteraceae bacterium | reverse complement strand
TGCCGAATATCTCCCACACCCTCATGATCCAGACAGACTGCCACCTGCCCGTCTGCATTCAGATCTATATACATGTTACCGGCATCACACGGCCCGACGGGATTACCAAGCACATACTCTGCGGCAAGATCGTAGAAGCCGCTGTATTCCCAGAGCGGCTCACCTGCCCGGCGCAAGCGGGCCAGTTCACGAAAAATCTCCGCCATCTCCTGACATTCCTCTTCTGTGGCACGAAACTGAGGGTCGGAGTGCCGATGAAAAAAGCCCTCTCCCTGGTTGAGCGGAAATACAGAAAGCGATATTCCCCGTGATTTGGCAAATTCGAGGAAGGAAAAGGTTTCCCGGTAATTAATGCGATTCATTACCAGGTTTATTTTAACCGGATAGGGAAGTTGTGCAGCGAGCAGCAGATCCAGATTTTGCAGAACAACCGGCAGAAGGTCGCGACCTCTCAGACGTTCATACGTCGCACGATCAAGAGAATCGATGCTGATGGCAATTTGCAATAATCCATGAGCAGATCGAAGCTGTTCTATAGTGGTGGCAGTTAAGAGGGTGCCGTTGGTTGCCACGGTATACAGGAATCCGAGCCGATGGAGCAGTTCAAAGACCTCATGAATATCTTTCCGCAAGAAAGGTTCACCACCGGATACTTCTGTCACCATGAAGCCAAAGTTGCGCAGATCACGAAAGATCGGTTCCATCTCCGCAACCGAAAGCATTCCCCCACCCCGCCTCCAGACTGAGCACATCGGGCATGCTTCGTTGCAGTCATTCAGAGAATTAAAGCTGACGAACGTCGGCTTGGTCCGCCGCATTCTCCAGAAAATCCGGATGAGCTTCAAAATGGTGGTAATCGTCAAGTATGTTTCCCTTTTACTTGAAATACTCGGCGTGAATAGATGAATCAAAAAGTGGCGTCAAAAAAAGCGAAATGATCGTCAGAATGAAACAGATAATAAATAGCCATGATGCCCGTTCACCCTGCCAGGAAAAGAAGCGGCGCAGGTGCAGATAGATACCGAAAACGGCCCAGGTAACCAGCGACCAGGTCTGTACCGGGTCCCAACTCCAGAAGTTTCCCCACGACTGGTATGCCCAGATGGAACCGGCCAGCATACCGATTGCCCAGAAGGTAAAACCCAATCCGGCAAAACGATAGGCATACATGTCTATCCCAGCTAAATCGGGAAGGGACTTGGCCAGTTTCTTCAAACGATCACGCCGGACCAGCAGGTAAAAGAGCGAAAAAGCAAATGCTATGATGATCGCAGAAAAAGCGATTTTATAGAATATAATGTGAAGCACCAGCCAGACGCTGCGAAAGGTAGGCGGAAGGGTCTTCATATCCGGGCTGAAGAAAAGGCCAAGTGCCACCAGAGTAAAAGTCGCCGGCAACACCACAATGCCGACCGCTTTCAGACGCGGAAAAGGGATGGTAAAGAGGAGAAACGCCAGCAGCAGTATCCAGGCATTTGAAGAGAGCACCTCAAAGCGGTCGATATACGGCCCGTGTCCAACCATCCTCCACCAAAGAGCGAGTCCCGCACCATGAAGGATCAAACCGGGAATTGAAACCGCAAAGCCGCGCTGGACAAGTTTCGGTTTCTCAAAAAACTGGCCAACGACAACCATGATGGTCGCAATTACATAGAAAATAACCGCTCCCCAATGGATTCCGGTCACAAGTGCAAATGAGCCTTTCATATCTCTCCCGTGGTGCCTGTTGTTTGTATTATTCCATCAAACTCTTCCCGATAAAACTGGGCAAAGCGGCGCACTACATGCTGGGCATACAGTGTACCGTCTACCTCCCTGATAATTATTTCGCGTGGTACCAGGCAGTAAGAACAGAGTACCCCTGCCAGTATCAGGGCAAAACCGGCAAAGATCCCTGCATTACCGCGTGTGCCGTCCAGCATGATATCTGTCCACCACTCGGATTGGGCAAGCCGGGCGGAAAACAGACCAAGTGGCTTGTTCGCTCCAACTTCCAGCAGCGCTTCACCCTGAAGCTCCGTGCCGCGATAGAGGCGTACCGTCAATGGCGACGGACTGAATTGCATCGACCGGTGTTCGGCATCAGCATAGAACTTCCCTTTCACTATTAAATCGGTCCCGGTAACGGCAATTTCACCGTATCCGGCAGCGTCACGTTTGGAGGGATAGGGCAGATAGAGCCGTTCTCGATATACCTGACCAGAGGCTGACTGCAATTCAAGATCAAAGGCTCTTCCATAGACATTGGCCTGGTACACAATGTAGTGGCCGAAGGTGGACTTATCACTAACGGCGACATTGACGCGCTGTGGCTCCTCCCCCGATTTACCGGTAAAATAGAGTTCCGAAGAGAGGCGCTCCAGCTTGTCATTCGGCCAATAGTGCGGTTCCAAGGTTTTAAGAACCATGCTGTAAGGCAACTCCTGACGTTGCGCCAAGAGGCCCTTTAATTCCTGAATATTTGCCGACGACAACTTGGTTATTTCCTGACCCGTCACCCGAATGAGGGCTCTGTGCTGAGTCATCACATAGATCAGAGAAAATAATACCGTGATAACAAGTCCAATATGAAGGAGGAAGTTACCCCAGTAGCCGATCCGGTTTTTCACAAACCGGTGTACACAGGCAATGTTTCCTGCCGGACGATAGCCAGACGCTGTGATTTTGGCGACAATCGTCAGCAGCGCAGTGTCAACGCGAACACAACCCTGTGGGATAGTCGCTGGAGGGACATGATTAGATAGCGCCCGTGTCGCACTGTATTGAGAAATCGTTGAGATGACAAGAGACACCCAAAAAAGCGTCACAAGGACTGCAAACCAACCGGTACTGACAATGTTGTCGAGCCCAAGGTGGGTCGTGAGAAAATGGAGGCTATCCGGTAGTTTCCCTACCCACGCAGGGGTTTTACCTGTTGAGGCATATTGGGGGACTAAGCTGGCGATCAGCAGCGCTCCGCTGATGGCAGCGAATAAGGTAATGACGGTTGAGCGTGCTGTTAGGAATTTAGGTGGTTTCACGAGTTATATCCAAAAGAGTAATTGTTGCTATTTGTGTTTCGCAGGGTTCGGCGTGTCACTCTTTGTTCCTTCCGTAACCGCCTCTGTCGGCATGTCCTTCTTGAACTGTATCAGATACTTTTCCATCAAATATTCTTTCATATATG
>CAIRND010000154.1 GCA_903879825.1 uncultured Geobacteraceae bacterium | reverse complement strand
GCCGACTTCCGGCACGACAACCATTATGGGTATGGATGCGAGCCAGTCTGAATCACGGCGCAACGTTGGATATCTTCCGGAAAATCCAGCTTTCTATGATTATCTGAGTGCTGAAGAATATATTGCCTTTGTTGGATCACAATTCAAGATGGAGGCCGCTTTACTTGCGCAACGCTCGGAAGAGGTGCTGACGCGCCTGGATCTGTGGGAAGCCCGTAAGCGTCCGATGCGTGGCTACAGCAAGGGAATGATCCAGCGGGTAGGGTTAGCGCAGGCGCTTGTTCATGATCCGGATGTCTATATCCTTGATGAACCGATGAGTGGACTTGATCCGATCGGGCGGGCGATGGTTAAGGATATTATCCTCGACCTGAAGAAGCGTGGCAAATGCGTTTTTTTCAGCACTCATATCACTGATGATGTTGAAAAAGTCTGTGATCGTGTTGGCGTAATTGTCAAAGGTAGTCTCGTTGCAGTGGACAGGGTTGAAAACATTCTCCGCAGCGGTGTTGAGGGGTATGTTATACATTTACAACTTCCTGAGGCAACGTCACCTGCCTTTGCCGGGATAGAAGCGCTTCATCGTAAGAATGCGGTAGCCGAATTTTATGTCCCATGTAGTGCTTTCAATTGTTTTATGGGTGAAGTGAACGCATCCGGTACCGAGGTGGTTCTTGTGGAAACAAAGCGCAGGGATCTGGAAGATTTCTTTCTGGCGCTGGTTAAGGGTGATTTTGGTACCTGATCGATGTTGCTTATAATCATGCTTTACAAACACAAATCGAAATTATACTAATATGATACAATCCGTAAATCGGAGGCTTGTTACTATGACGCGTGAACAGATTCTTGATTTTTTGAAACAGCATAAACAGGAAATGCATGAGCGTTTTGGTGTTACCATGATCGGACTATTTGGTAGCTATGCCCGTGGAGATGCTCGTGTTGATTCAGATATTGACATAGCTGTAGAATTAGAGGGTGACCGGCTCTTTAGAAAGTTTTTTGCACTTGAAGTTTTTTTGAAATCAAACTTGCAAAAGGAGATTGATCTCGGAATTGCATCAGCTTTAAAGCCAATAGCCCGTGAACGTATTGCCAAGGAAATTCAGTATGTCTGATCGGAGCCAAAAGTTATTTCTCTCGGATATTCTCGAATCTATTGATGCAATCGGGACTTTTGTTGTTGGATTTGATATTAATTCTTTTGAAGCAGATCGAAAAACGTATTCTGCAACAATTCGCGAGCTCGAAATAATAGGTGAAGCAATTAGAAACATTTCTGATGATATAAAATTACAATACCCAGATGTGCTTTGGCAGGAAATAAGGTCTTTTAGAAATAAAATAACTCATGAATATTTTGGTGTTGATGTCCGAATTGTATGGGATATTGTACAAAATGAACTTGAATTGCTTGATACCCAAATTCAACAGATTCTCGCTTCTCTGCCCCCCGAATGACCAACGCAAACCCCATTAAAATTTGCATGGTCTGCACTCAACGGCATCAGTTGCAGGAGTGTAAACAGTGCTGCTGACGATCCTTCAGTTGTGCAGAGTGCGCCAGTGGCTGAAGAACTTAATGCTGTACTTTCCCCCATTTTTAGGTGGAACGCTCTTTTTAAATATAAACGTTCTTCAAATACTGCTTCCCTTCACTGCTTTTTGCTTAGTCTCAAGTTCCACTTATATTCTGAATGATATATTTGACCGGGGAAATGATAGCCACCATCCGGACAAGTGTAATAGGCCAATAGCTTCAGGCAAAATATCCGTAGTCTCGGCGTTACTGATTGCCACCGTTTTGCTAATCTGCAGTTTAGTGCTCGCCTGGAATATTTCCGTCTTATTTCTCGTGATTATTCTGACATATGTTGCGGTGTCTTTGTCTTATAGCGCTAAACTGAAAGATGTTGCACTGCTGGATATCTTCTGCATTGCAGTCGGCTTTCTTCTCCGTCTACACGCGGGAGGAATTGCTTTTAACGTGGCCATTTCAAGCTGGTTGTTTTTGAGTGTATTTCTATTATCGCTGTTCCTGAGTGCCGGTAAGCGATTGAGTGAAAAAAAACGTCTCGGTGAGACATCGGTTGATCATCGTATGGCGCTTGTTGCCTATCCGAATGGTTTTCTTGAAGGTATTATGTATATGACCGGCGGAACAGTGCTGGCAACATACAG
>CAIRND010000153.1 GCA_903879825.1 uncultured Geobacteraceae bacterium | reverse complement strand
GATCACAGCGGTATTAGTGTGTCATCCGCCGGTGATGTCAACGGAGACGGCCTGGCGGATCTGATCGTAGGGGCTGATATTAGCGATCCTGCCGCCGGCGCTGATGCCGGTCGCAGCTATGTGGTATTCGGCACGACAGCCGGCGGCGCCGTTAATCTTTCGGCGATTGCGGGGGGCGCCGGCGGTTTTGTCATCAACGGCCATGGCGCTGGTGATCACAGCGGTTGGAGTGTGTCATCCGCCGGCGATGTCAACGGCGACGGCCTGGCAGACCTGATTGTGGGGGCGCAGCAGAGCGACCCTGCCTCAGGTGCTGATGCCGGGAGAAGCTATGTGGTGTTCGGTAAGACGGGCGGTGGCGCAGTTGACCTTGCGACGGTTGCCGGCGGTACCGGCGGTTTTGTCATCAACGGCCAGTGCGCTGGTGATCAGAGCGGTGTGAGTGTGTCATCCGCCGGTGACGTTAACGGAGACGGCCTGGCGGATCTGATCGTAGGGGCTGATAATAGCGATCCTGCCGCCGGCGCTGATGCCGGTCGCAGCTATGTAGTGTTCGGCAAAGCTGACGGCAACGCTGTTAATCTTTCGGCGATTGCGGCGGGCGTAGGTGGTTTTGTCATCAACGGCCAGAGTGCCTACGATTATAGCGGTGCGAGTGTGTCATCCGCCGGAGATGTCAACGGTGATGGCCTGGCGGATCTGATCGTGGGGGTACCACGTAACGACGGAACAGATATCCAGGCCGGGAGCAGTTATGTCGTGTACGGCAAGGCTGAAGGCGACGCAGTGAACCTTGCGGCAGTTGCCGATGGCGTGGGCGGTTTTATTATACGCGGTGAGGCCTACAATGATAATAGCGGTTATAGTGTGTCGTCTGCCGGTGATGTCAACGGCGACGGCCTGGCGGATCTGATCGTGGGGGCAAAGGGCGCCTTAGCTGATGCCGGCAAGAGTTATGTCATTTTCGGCGGGCAGCAGTTCGCCACTACGATCGATTTTATGGGGAGTTCCGCAAACGACAGCCAAACCGGTACCAGCGCCAGTGAAACCTTTGTTGGTGGGGGCGGCAACGACACCATCACCGGCAACGGCGGGGCGGATGTCATGTACGGCGGCGCCGGCAACGATACGTTTGTGCTGAATGCCGCCAATATCAGCAAACTGAGCAGCGCCTATAGTGCCAGCGACAGCCAGTTGGCCCGTATCGACGGCGGCTCAGGGATGGATACCATTCAGCTGACGGGGGGCGCCGCTTTGAACCTGACTGCGATAGCCAACCAGTCCGCCGGTACCCCGGATGTCAGCAGCCGCATCAGCTCCATCGAGAAGATTGACATGGCAACGGACGCCGCCGCCAACACGCTGACCCTGGGTTTAAAAGATGTGTTGGACCTGACCAGTATGAATCAGCTCAACAGCACAACCAAGGCGGGCATGGGATGGACGGGGGGTACGTATGATTTTGCGGCGATTGAATCGCGTCACCAACTGGTCATTACCGGCACATCCCTGGATAGTGTCGTTACCAGCGGCGGGTTTACCGATACCGGCCAGACGGCGATCATGAACGGCCACACCTATGAGGTGTACAACCAGGGGAGTTACGCGCAGTTATTGATTGATATGTCAGTTGTCAGAAGCGGGGTGTTGTAGGGGCAACCAATCACATCTATTGACATCCCTCCTTGTCTTGCCCGAACGCTAATCCCGTGATGCCGCACCGTAATAATAGTGCAGCATCACGGGATTTCCTTATTATCTCAACAAACGGGAAACGGTCACTGAACGGCTCTGCGCAACACAACAGACCGATTCAAGCATGCGCTCACCAGTTCTCACCGGGATTCTGTACAAAAATATTGAAATATATCTGTGAAGCTGGCATGTTCACCGAAGCACAGTGCCATTGACGCTCTGTAACATGCTGAAAAAGGAGAATACATTGAGCAAGATACTTGTCACCGGAGCTGCAGGATTTGTCGGTTTCCATCTGGTTCAGCGTCTGCTTGAGCGGGGTCATGAGGTGGTCGGCCTGGACAACGTAAATGATTACTATGCGGTGAGTCTCAAAGAAGATCGCCTGCGAATACTGGAACCACTACCCGGTTTCCGCTTCGTACGGGCATCGTTGGCTGATCGCCCGGTAATGGAGGCACTGTTTGCTACTGAACATTTCGATATGGTGGCAAACATGGCGGCGCAGGCTGGTGTGCGCTATTCGCTGGAAAATCCACATGCTTATATTGACAGCAACGTAGTCGGTTTTTTAAATATTTTGGAGGGATGCCGTCACAACAAGGTCACGCACCTTGTCTATGCGTCCTCAAGTTCGGTCTACGGTGCCAATACCACGGTACCTTTCTCGGAGCACCATTCCGCCGCCCATCCGGTGTCGCTGTATGCCGCCACTAAAAAATCAAATGAGCTAATGGCCCATACCTATGCGCATCTCTATGATCTGCCGGTCACCGGATTACGTTTCTTCACCGTGTATGGTCCCTGGGGTCGCCCGGATATGGCCTACTTCTCCTTTACCAAAGCTATTTTGGAAGGGCGCTCGATCGATGTATTTAATCATGGTCGGATGCGGCGGGACTTCACCTACGTCGATGATATAATCGAAGGGGTCGTTCGGGTACTGGACCATGTCCCGTGTCATAATCCTTCCTGGAACGCCGGCATTCCCGATCCGGCCACAAGTGCTGCGCCGTATCGTGTTTATAATATCGGCAATAACCGACCGGTTGAGCTTGGCCGTTTTATTGAGGTGCTGGAAGAGTGCATCGGCAAAAAGGCGCTAAAGAACTTTCTTCCCATGCAGCCGGGAGATGTGCTTGCAACGAGTGCCGACGTTGCTGATTTGGCAGATGCGGTTGGATTCAGACCCGATACAAGCATTGAGACCGGAATTGCTCGATTTGTTGACTGGTACCGTGGCTATTACTTGACATCAAACTGATAAACCTTACGAGCTGTCTGCCGCATATAAGGTAGAGCATGTTGTGTATGAGGTAGCTGCGGAATTGAGGAGAATAGTGAGTGTTTTGGCTGAATGAATAAATACAGTAACTTGCAATATTTTTATTTTTTGGCACGCAGTCTGCAAAAATAAAATCAAACACAATCACTCTGGAGGTATTACCCATGAAAAAAGTTCTGTCCACAATCGTAGCCGCCCTCGTAGCAATGTCTTTCTCTGCTGTTGTTTTCGCTGCTGATGCTGCTAAGCCTGCTGCTCCTGCTGCTGCTGAAGTAGCTGCTCCTGCTGCTGACGCAAAAAAAGAAGCAAAGCCTGCTAAAAAAGCAAAAAAAGCAAAAAAAGCAAAAAAAGAAGCTAAGCCTGCTGCTGAAGTAGCTGCTCCTGCTGCAAAGTAATTCGCTTTTAGCGAACACTATAAAAAAGCCGCATCGAAAGATGCGGCTTTTTTTGTGCCTGAAGTAGGAGTATACCTTCAACTGGCAATGTACTGCTGTCGAACTACTTTAGAAGAGGATTCGTAAAATTATGGCTGATCAGATTGTTCGTGCATTATGTATGTCAGGTGGAATCAGGGTTCTTGTATGCGATGCCAGCCAACTGGCGCGGGAAATATGCCTGCTTCAGCAGGCATCACCAACGGCAAGCATTGCACTTTCCCGTGGCTTGGCGGGTGGGGCTCTTATGGGCGCACTTCTTAAAAACGACCAGAGAACCGCCCTCAAATTTGAAGGCAATGGACCGCTGCGCAAGATGATTATCGAAGCAGACAGCGATGGCGCGGTACGCGCGTGTGCCGGAAATCCTGCCGCTGATCTCGAAACGGTAAATGGCACCTGGAATGTGGCCGGATTGATTGGCAGGGCAGGTTTCCTGACTGTTTCCAAGGATCTCGGTGTCGGCGGACAGCCGTATCAGGGTATCGTGCAGTTGGTAAGCAGCGAGATTGGTTCGGATCTGGCCTTTTACCTGGCTGACTCTGAACAGACCCCTTCTGCTGTCGGCTTGGGTGCGACCCTTACTGATGATGGAATGGTTGCTGTCTGTGGTGGTTTTCTGGTCCAGGCGCTGCCGAAGGCAGACGATGGCGAGCTGGATAAAATAATGGCACGGATTGCCGGATTGCCGGCTCTTTCCCGCTTGATTGAAGAAGGCGGTGCTGAGCGGGTTATAAGTGAGCTGTTTGGCGACATTCCCTATACGATCCTTGAATCTCATGACATCTTCTTCCGCTGCGGATGCGAAAAGGAAAAGGTTGAACGCGCTCTCCTTACACTCGGTAGCACAGAGCTGCAGGATATGCGGGAAAAAGAGAACGGTGCCGAGGTAACATGTGAGTTCTGCCGTAAAAGCTATAGCCTGAGTGCGGATGATCTGGATGCCTTGATCGTTGTGGCCTCTGAGAAGCCGGCACGGTAGCGTGGCGACGATATTGATGACAATTGCCTACGATGGTACCAACTATTCGGGATGGCAAGTACAGCCAAACGGATTGGCGGTGCAGCAGGTTGTTGAAGAGGCGCTTGAAAAATTGCTGAAGGAGCGTGTTCAGGTACGTTCTTCCGGTCGGACCGATGCCGGTGTGCATGCCCGTGCCATTCCGGCGTCCTTTACTACGTCCCGCACTCTGCCGCTCCAGGCTTTTGTGGAGGGTACCAACAGATTCCTTCCTGCTGATATTGCCATCCAGGATGCCCGCATAGTCCCTGCCGGATTTAAGCCAATCATCATGGCATATGCAAAGCACTATCGCTATTCCATCATCAATTCCTCTGTCCGCTCACCACTTGACAGGTTGTTCAGCTGGCAGGTTCGGGAGCAACTCGATCTTATCGCAATGGAAGCCGCCGCAGGCCGTTTTGTTGGCAGTCATAATTTTGCCGCATTCCGGGCGTCTAATTGTGTCGCTAAAACAACGGTCAGGCGGATAGATTCGGTTTGCGTCACCTGTGAGGGGGCACGTATTACCATCGATGTTGTCGGCGGCGGGTTTTTGAAAAATATGGTGCGGGTAATGGTCGGTACCCTTGTTGATATCGGAAAGGGTCGCTTTGTGCCATCAGATATCGACAGCCTGTTACTGAGGGGGGACAGAAAAGAGGCGGGCAGCACCGCTCCGGCGTGTGGTTTGTGCTTGATGGAGGTTGTTTTTCCCGAAAAATTTACTGCTCTGCCAGAAGACGTTTGATCAATCGTTCCGTCGAACGGCCCGTCTCATCAGAAAAACCGCGAGAGACTTCGGCAATGTTTCCTTTTTTATCAACCACATACATGATCGGTACGGAACGGATACCAAAAAGGGCCGTGGTTGAATCATCTGCCACTGCCAGCGGATAATTAACCCGAAACTCGTCAGTAAATGTTTTGACAGCCCGTTCTCCCGCCTCATCCACACTTAAACCGAGTATCTGAAGACCCTGCTTGCCATACTTGCGATTCATCTCAACCAAATGTGGAATAGACTGTCGGCATGGCTGGCACCAGGTGGCAAAAAAGTCAATAATCAGTACGTGACCACGATAATTTTCCTGAGATATCGTCTGGCCAGTTGTAGAGACAACTTTAAAGTTTGGGACGGGCTGCCCGGAACGCGGAGCCGCATCAACCGGCCCGGGTATGGACAGGAATGATGCGGCTACAATGACACGCAAAACTTTGAGAGGGAATGAAGTGAAGAGCATTGCCCCTAGAGCGCTTTAGCGATCAGCGCGTCTAGTTGTGATTTTGGGACAGCACCGACGACCTGTTCGAGTATGGCGCCATCTTTGAATAAAATGATGGTAGGAATGCCGCGTACGCCGTATTTGCCCGGAGTTGCCTGGTTATCATCCACATTGACTTTGCCCACTTTGATTTTTCCGACGTATTCATCAGCAATAGTATCGATAAGAGGGGCAATCGCTTTACAAGGTGCACACCATGTTGCCCAAAAATCAACGAGCACCGGGATGCTGGACTTCAGCACCTCGCTGTCGAAATTTGCATCGGTAAATGCTATAACATTTTCACTGGCCATCTGTATTCTCCTTTAAGAACGTGATTAATTTTTGCGGATGATATACCAGACACTGAAAAAATCAAGAGCAAACTCGGTGTAGCACCTCTGGTGTCTCATATCGTTGAAAACAGGGCGCAAGGAGAGTATGATGCCGCCCGGTGGAGGAAAAGGCATGTCTACTCTGGCGTTAAACATACGAATGCATGGCAAGCGTGCTGTTATCATCGGCGGAGGCGCTGTCGCCTTACGTAAGCTCCGCACCCTGCTGGCAGCGGGTGCGTCTGTCAGGGTGGTGGCGGTGCATAGCTGCCCTGACATTGTTGATATGGAAAATAGCGGCGTCATTGACATCAAGCATGGACATTACGATGCTTCCGATTTGGATGGTGCCTTTTTAGCCATCGCGGCCACCGATGACTTTAAGGTAAACCAGCAGGTATGTGCCGATGCGCGAACGCGAAGTATTCTGGTCTCTGTGGCAGACAATCCGGGTGCGGGGGACTGCACATTTCCGGCACTCCTTCAACAGGGAGATCTTGAAATCGCTGTTTCGACCAGTGGTCGCTGTCCAACGTTTGCGGTCGATGTACGAAATTATATCGCGAAACATATCGGTCATGAATATGGAGTCATCCTTGACCAGTTGTCCGTTGAACGAGAAAAGCTATTGACGAACGGGAGTTCAAGCACATACAATACGCGCGTTTTACGCTCGCGTGCCGTGGATCTGCTCGCCGAGCTTACTGAACGCAAGGACATGCTGCCATGACACACTTTTTTTTCATTTTTACGGTGGCTTTATACGGCTGCGCAACCGCTGCATATCTTGTCTGTCTGTTACGCACGTCACCGCTGCTGACACAATGGGCCGGGCGTCTGCTTGCGACCGGATTCGCTGCACATCTGCTTTCGACGATCCATCTGGCCGTTAAAATGAAGTATGTGCCTCTTACCAACATGCAGGAGTCTCTGTCATTTTTCAGCCTTGCGATCGTTGGCGGATTTATCTTTTTCGAGCGCAAATATAAAGTCACTTCGCTCGGTTCATTCATTATCCCTGTCGCACTTATGATGCTGGTGGCATCAAGTACGCTGCATATGGAGGCGCGCCTGCTTCCGCCTATCTTGCAGAGTAAATGGTTTTTGTTTCACGCGCTGCTGGCTTTCGCCAGTTATGCCTGCTTCACCATCGCCGCCGGGGTTGCCGTTGTGTACCTGATCCAGCGGTATTTCCTGAAAACCAAACATCTTGGCGCACTCTTCCAAAAACTTCCTTCACTTGAAACAATGGACGATATCAGCTATCGCTGCCTGACTTTTGGTTTTCCACTGTTGACGGTTGCCATTATTTCCGGCTCCGTCTGGTCCGAGCAGGCGATGGGGAGCTACTGGATTTGGGATAGGAAGCAGACCTGGTCGCTGATAATATGGCTTATCTATGCGGTGCTCCTTCATGGTCGAATTACCATTGGCTGGCGCGGAAAACGTGCGGCAATTCTTTCAATTATCGGTTTCATTGTTGTGCTATTTACGTTTATCGGTATGAAGCACAGTATTATCTGGTAGAGATAAACTCTTCTATCTCTGTCTCCAGAGAGTCGCTCTGATGCGCGTCTCTACTACTTAACATGAAGCATTAAAACGGAATCATTGATGAACATCATTGTTGTCGGACTTTCTCATAAAACTGCTACTGTCGAAATCCGCGAAAAAGTCGCTTTTTCTCCCAATCAGATTGAAAAACCGCTGGGCGAACTAATCAGGTTGGAAGGTATTATCGAGGGGGTCATTGTCTCTACCTGTAACCGGGTTGAAATTTATGCCACAACTCGCGATATTGCGGGAGGCATCGCCCGCTTAAAACGGTTTATGGCTGACTATCACCACCTGGCATGTGACACACTTGAACCACATCTGTACAGTTATCATGCTGAAGCCGCCATCCGTCACGTCTTCAGAGTCGCGTCAAGTCTCGATTCGATGGTTGTCGGTGAACCGCAAATTCTGGGGCAGATCAAGACCTCCTACGGCTATGCAGCTGAATTTAAATCATCAGGAATTATTCTCAATCGCTTTCTTCACAAAGCTTTTTCGGTCGCGAAGCGGGTGCGCACAGAAACTAAAATAGCTTCTTCTGCCGTTTCAGTAGCATTTGCCGCTGTGGAGCTGGCCAAAAAAATTCTGGGTGACCTGTCAGATAAAACCGTGCTGCTGATCGGTGCGGGCGAAATGTGTGAGCTGGCTGCCAAACACTTTTTAAACAGCGGTGCAAAAGGTGTCATGGTCACGAACCGTACTTTCGAACGGGCCGAACGACTGGCAGAGGATTTTGGTGGTGAGGCTATTCAATTTGAGGCGCTTTTTGAGCATCTTCACCGGGCCGACATTGTTCTGTCATCTACCGGAGCCCCCCACTGTATAATCGGGCCGAAGGATGCCGAAGATGCCATTAAAAAGCGCCGGTCAAAGCCAATATTTTTCATTGATATTGCTGTCCCACGCGATATTGACCCCAAGGTTGACAAAATAGAAAACGCCTACCTCTTCACTGTTGACCATTTGCAGGAGATCGTTCAGGCGAATCTGGCCCAGCGCGGGCTGGAGGCTGAAAAAGCAGAGGAAATAATTGATCAGGAGATCGGTCAATTTCATAAATGGCTTTCGACTCTGGAAGTAACCCCCACCATTGTTGCCCTACGCACTCGCTTTGATGAGATTCGCCGGGCCGAGCTTGATAAGACCATTGCCGGGTGGAAAGAATTGCCGCCTGATGCCGAAAAGAGGCTGGAGGCGCTGACGCTTGCGATGATGAACAAGCTGCTTCATGCCCCTACGTATGTGCTTAAGCAGGCTGGTCAGGGTGGGCGGGTTGATCTGTATGTTGATGCACTGCGGCAACTGTTTGAGCTGGAAGCTTTGCAGCGCGATGATGAAGAGCTGGAGTTGGAAGAATAGATGCGCCTGCCGCCACTGGTTGCAGGTATCCTGATCAGGCGCTACAAACGCTTTCTGGCGGATGTGGAACTTGAAAATGGTGATGTTGTTACCGTTCACTGCCCGAACTCAGGCAGCATGAAGGGATGTGCAACCCCCGGCAGTCGTGTGTTCCTCTCACGCAGTCCCAATCTGAAAAGGAAATATCCGCTTGGCTGGGAATTGGTGGAGGCTGACGGTTTCTGGGCTGGTATCAACACGGGGCTGCCAAACCATTTGGTTCATGAGGCTATTACGGATGGTACCATAGCAGAGCTGCAGGGATATGAGACTATTCGTCCCGAGGTGCCCTACGGAGAACATAGTCGTATCGATCTTCTGCTGGAAGGCATGAGCGGGCGCTGCTTTGTTGAGGTGAAAAACGTAACGCTTGTCGAGGGGAACCGGGCGCTGTTTCCGGATGCCGTTACAACTCGCGGTCAAAAACACCTCAATGAACTGATGCGGGTGGTACGCGAAGGTGATCGCGGCGTAATCTTTTTTACCGTTCAGCGCGGTGACGGTAACTCGGTCTCTCCGGCGGACCTGATTGATCCCGAATATGGACGTCTTCTTCGCCTGGCTTTAGCGAACGGGGTGGAGGCGCTGGCTTACCGGGCCCTGGTGACTCCAGAAGAAATAACACTTACGGAACGTCTGCCGGTGATTGTTTAGGAGTCCGACAGGCTCCTCAGATTCAAAATAAAAAAATGGAGATAGTTATGCCCCCTCAATTGATACGTATCGGAACCCGCGCCAGTCAGCTGGCCCTCTGGCAGGCAAACTGGGTAAAATCTGAACTTGAGAATCGTTATCCGGGTATGGAAGTCACGCTGACCAAGATCAAGACGATCGGCGATAAAATTCTGGATGTGCCACTCGCACAGGTTGGCGGTAAAGGCCTGTTCGTCAAAGAGATCGAAGAGGCCATGCTGCGCGGTGAGATTGATATTGCCGTACACAGCATGAAAGATGTGCCGACCGAGTTTCCAGAGGGTTTGGGACTGCATTGTATTACTGAGCGTGAAGATCCGCGTGATGCGGTAATATCCCGCAATATGAAGTTTGCTGATCTGCCGCAGGGAGCCCGTATCGGTACCAGTGCTCTCCGTCGTCAGGCCCAACTTTTGAAAGTTCGCCCCGACCTGCAGATGGTTATGATTCGTGGCAACGTAGAGACACGTATCAGAAAACTTACCGAAGACAATCTTGATGCGGTGATTCTGGCAGCGGCCGGATTAAAGCGTCTTGGCTTTACCGAAAGTGTTGGCGAGTATCTCGATGTAGACCTTTCCATTCCCGCCATCGGTCAGGGCGCACTCGGGCTTGAATGCCGTCTGGCTGATCCGGTCATAACCGAGACGATCGCCTTTTTTAATCACCCTGATACCAGCCATGCGGTTCGGGCTGAACGTGCCTTGCTGAAGCGCTGTGAAGGTGGTTGTCAGGTGCCGATAGCGGCCCATGGCACGGTCAGCGACGGTCAGCTGCGCCTCGTAGGGTTTATCGCCGCAGTTGATGGACAGCGCTCTGTGCGTGGCGAAATCAGTGGCCCGGTTGCCGAGTGTGAACAGTTGGGTATCCGCCTTGCTGATCAGTTGCTGGCCGAAGGCGGCAAGGCAATTCTGGAAGAGGTATATCAGAGGTCGATCGGTGAGTAACGGAATCGTTTATTTAGTAGGCGCCGGTCCGGGTGACCCGACCCTGATTACGTTGCGCGGCGTAGAATGTTTGAAAAAAGCCGAAGTTGTGGTCTATGACTACCTGGCCAATGAACAGCTGCT
>CAIRND010000152.1 GCA_903879825.1 uncultured Geobacteraceae bacterium | reverse complement strand
CGAGACCATGTACGATGCTCCGGGGATCGGTTTGGCCGCCCCCCAGATTGGCATTCATCAGCGAGTCATAATCATTGATATATCGGGCAAGAATGAACCACCCGACCTGATTGTCGCCATTAATCCGATTATTGTCCACGCTGAAGGTGAAGCATACGAAGAGGAGGGCTGCCTCTCCGTACCCGATTACGCCGCCAATGTCAAACGACATGCCCGTGTAACCGTCAAAGCTCTGGGACTTGATGGGGTCGAGCGCACCTGGAACACAGAGGATTTGCTTGCCATCGCTTTTCAGCATGAAATAGATCATCTGGAAGGCACTTTGTTTGTTGACCATCTTTCGACACTCAAGCGTGAACTGTTTCAGCGCAAAGCCCGCAAAGCGGCCGAGGATAAACGATGACCGCTTGGCGCACCATTTTTATGGGAACCCCCGATTTTGCCTGCCCGACCCTGCAGAGGCTTATTGAACGCGGCGACCCTATTGTGGCCGTCGTCACCCAACCGGACCGCCCCAAAGGGCGTGGTCAGCGGCTGATGCCCCCTCCGGTCAAGGAGCTGGCTGAAAAAAACGGTATACCGGTCTACCAGCCGCTCAAGGTACGCGATCCAGGCTTCGTTGACATCATCCGCGAGCTAAAACCGGATATTATTGTTGTCGTCGCCTTTGGTCAGATTCTTCCCAAAGCGCTGCTGGAAATCCCGCTTCATGGCTGCATCAATGTCCACGCTTCTTTGCTGCCGCGCTATCGGGGCGCAGCTCCGCTCAACTGGTGCATTATCAATGGCGAATCCGAGACCGGCGTAACCACCATGCTCATGGATGTCGGACTCGATACCGGTGATATGCTTCTCGTTCAGAAAACTCCGCTGGATGAAAATGAGGACATCGCATCTCTGCATGACCGTATGGCTAACATGGGAGCCGATCTGCTGATAGAAACGATTGACCGCCTGGCAACGGGCGATCTTGTTGCGCAACCGCAGCATCACGCCGACAGCTGTTATGCACCGATGCTCAAAAAAGATGATGGTGTTATCAACTGGCATGCTGATGCCGCCACAATCCATAATCAGGTGCGTGGCCTGGCTGTCTGGCCCGGCGCCTGCTCCACCATCGACGACCAGACTCTAAAAATTTTCCGCACCCGCATCGGCACCGGTTCAGGGCCTGCCGGAACTGTTCTCCAGGCATCAAAAAGTAATTTTGAAGTAGCCTGCCAATCGGGCAGTCTCTATTTGCATGAGCTTCAATTGGCCGGCAAGAAACGTCTGGACTACACAAGTTTTCTGGCCGGTTATCCCGTTGCCGTGGGGACTCTGCTCGGCTCCGAACACCACAAGGATGAACAATAGTGACACTCTCTCAAGAAAAGATATCTCCTCCACGCAAACGACTCTTTGTTACCCTGATGGGCGCAACCTGCCTGATCGTTGTCGCCGTAATTTTCCTTGCCTGGTGGATTCCTAACCGCGGTCTGGCCAATATTCACCCCGATCTGCCGCACGTCGTCGGCATTATCATGGTGGTTCTTTCCGGCGCTGCCATACTCGGCACCGGCCTGCTGGTGTTGACCACCGCCCTCGGCAAAGACATTTTACTGACCCGTTTCATGCGTCTGGTTGTGATCAAGTTTTTGCTGCCGGTTATCGAATTTGTGGGAAGGGTGATTGGGCTTGATAAGGATCGAATCCGTCAGTCTTTTATCGCCATGAACAATAGCCTGGTGACATCGCAGCGGATGAAGATAAAACCGGATCGGATTCTGGTGCTGTTGCCACACTGCATCCAGCTGTCTGATTGCGAAATAAAGGTAACCGGCGATATTCACAAATGCGTGCAATGCGGACGTTGCAGCATCAAAGGGCTGGTCGATATCGGCAAAAAGTATTCCATCGATATTTCCGTCGCCACCGGCGGCACCCTGGCCCGCAAAGTTATTGTGGAAAAACGGCCGAAACTGGTGCTGGCAGTCGCCTGTGAGCGCGACCTGACCTCCGGCATCAAAGACTGTTACCCGCTACCGGTAATCGGCATCCTCAACGAACGCCCCTTTGGTCCCTGTTTCAACACCATCGTAGACGTAACCAAGATTGACGACGCGCTCAGCCAGGTGCTGGAATTGAATGACCAGCCACAACAAGGGGTCAAACAATACTAACACCCCCCCCCTATTTCTCCGTCAGCTTGACAACCTTGTCCGGGTCACATTCAACGATCACCGTGGCAGCTTCCGGATGGAGCGGATTGACGGAGAAGATCCCGACCGGTGTTTCCTTTCCCTTTACGATCACCCGCTCCTGTCCGAGTAT
>CAIRND010000151.1 GCA_903879825.1 uncultured Geobacteraceae bacterium | reverse complement strand
GTCCTCACCAGTCAGTGCGCCCAGAATATCTCCGGGGCGCAGCTTGTTTTTGCGGCCACCGTCAATACAGAGCGACACCATCAGCGGCGCGAGCGGCTTGCCTGCTGCTTTGATCAACGTCCAGAGATCGCCACGGGGGATGGTGCTGCCCTGTGTGCCTTCAATAGCCTGTACCCGCCGTGTTTCCTGCGCGGTCATCAGACTAATCGCCAGCCCCTGCTCGCCGGCACGGCCGGTGCGTCCAATGCGGTGGATATGGATCTCAGGGTCACGGGACAGTTCATAGTTGATTACCGCCGAAAGCTCCTTGATATCCAGGCCACGGGCGGCAACATCAGTACCCACCAGCACGGACACGCTCTTGTTGGCGAAGCGTACCAGCACTTCGTCACGCTCACGCTGTTCCATATCGCCATGGATAGGCAGCGCAGAGAAGCCCCATTCAACCAGGGCATCAGCCACATCCTGGCACTCTATTTTTGTATTACAGAACACCAGCGTCGATTCCGGACGATAGTGGCTGAGAATCCGCGCAACAGCTTCCGCCCGTTCCTCTTTATCCACCTCGTACAGCATCTGCTCGATGGTTCCCGCCTCATGGGTTTCATCAACACTGATCTCAACCGCTTCATGTTGTATTTCTGCACTCATCGTAACGATAGATTCCGGATAGGTAGCAGAGAACAGCAGGGTCTGTCGCTTTGCCGGAGCCGCAGCAATTAATGTGCTGATATCATCATAAAATCCCATATCAAGCATCCGGTCGGCTTCGTCAAGCACCAGAGTCCGCAGGTTGCTGAGATCAAGACTTCCCCGGCGCAGATGGTCAAGCAGGCGACCGGGCGTGCCGACCACTATGTGCGCGCCATGTTCGAGTGAACTTAGTTGCGGGCCAAAGGGAGCTCCCCCGCAGAGGGTCAGAACTTTGATATTTTCCGTAAAGCGTGCCAGGCGTCGCAGCTCTTTGCCGACCTGATCGGCCAGTTCGCGGGTGGGGCACAGCACCAGCGCCTGAATACGTGAATTACTGACCACCATATCGGTCAACAGCCCGATGCCGAAGGCGGCTGTCTTGCCGCTGCCGGTTTTGGCCTTGGCGATCACATCTTTGCCCGCCAGAATCAACGGCAGACTGTGAGCCTGTATGGGCGTCATCGCGCTATAGCCAAGCGACGCCAAATTTTTGAGCATGGGAGGCTTTATGTGGAGTGAGGAAAAATCTGTATGGGACATTTAAAGCTCTCTTTCCTGACTTGACCTGCATCAAGACAATCAGGGTGATTTATTGGTAGAGTGGGGTCTTCTTCGCAAGGATATAAATTGAGATATTTTTGTAGGGGCGATACCTTGTGTTCGCCCGCCTTTGACGTTTGTTTGTGACTTTGCTGGTTATCCCAGCAGGGCGAATACAAGATTCGCCTCTACGAAAAGCGCAATTCCATGCCATGTGCAGCGTAGTATCATTTTATCCAAAGTAGGAGGCGAAACATGATTACCACCAGCGAAGCAGCAGTTACTATTACCATTTGGGTTTTGACAGCCGCCGGCAGTTTTTTTGGCGGCCGGGCAGCCTGGCGACGCAGAAAGCTGAGACGCGCAGAGGAACGGAAGGCATCTCCGCCACCAGTTATTTGAAATTAAAAGCCGACCCGAAGGCCGAGTACGGCAGTATGACTGAGATAATCCATCTCGAATTTCTGCCCGGTTGCATCGGTAAATTTAGGTCGTGAGCTGCTGAAAAGACGATAACCAAGATCCAGATTCAGATGTTCCGATAGAGCAAAATCTATGCCGCCCCCCACCTGGTAGGCAAAGACGAAGGTGGAACTGTTGCTCATGGGCCACTCACCCACTTTCAAGCTGACGGCCTCCACACGGGCGGCTCCGATGCCGAGCCCGACATAGGGCGACCAGCGACTGCCGTCATGGAATACGCCAATAAAGTTGAC
>CAIRND010000150.1 GCA_903879825.1 uncultured Geobacteraceae bacterium | reverse complement strand
TTACCGGGCATTTTTTTATGGTTTCAGCTGATAACCCTGGAAAAGAAAGCAGCATAGTTTCCGCTTCCGGCGAAACAACCCCCCGTGTACCTTTGTGGACAATTGCGCCTATAAATAAGTGTTGTCCGGTTAGATAATTGCAAAAGACCTAAAACCCTGCCTTATCCCCTATTTTCCCTTCTCCATCAGGGAGAAGGTGCCCCGAAGGGGCGGATGAGGGGCGATTTTGACTGTTGCACAAACCTAACCGGACAATTGCGCCTATAAATAAGATTTTCTGCTCGTGACTATTTCAGTAGGACATGAAAGTCACATCTAAAAACGAGCAGAAATTAACTCCTTGAGTAGTAAGGCCGTCTCTATGGAATAGTCTGCTGAAAAACCAATTGTCACTGATATTTTATTGGTATACATCTCAGCTTACTTAATCACTTTACTTGCATTAATAGTATACGGGTACTTGGATCCAACACCGGTAGCTTTCAAGTGTTCACCATTTATAACGTACTCTTCATTGCCGAACTGTGATTTACAGGTAAGTTTTATCTCGGTTTGTGCTTCTGTAATAGCGCAATTATTTCTTTTCCATTCTCTCGTTGGACATTTCGGGCATCTTGCTACCAATGAGATTGTATGTGCAGACGTATCAACAGAAACGATCTCAGTCTGATACTCATATTCCTGTTGCCACGCAGTATGTACCTGCATACGACCCTCATATCTTCCCAACAAAGAATCCAGTGGGAGCTGATTACCCCCTTCAGAGCGTGCACTACATGGTACGAGTAGGATCAAAAACACCACACGTGACATAATAAAATTGATAGTTTTCAAAATATGCTCCTTATGTCTATCATCAGTTTGTTTTCAATAGCAGATTGAATCGGTCACTCCTGTGTAGACGGTAGCTTTCCGTTCATTATAAGCCTGGAATGAGTTTACACTTCTGTAAGAACTGAGATGCGCGTTCGTGCGCATACATGCTCTCCTTTCAATGTAACGTGACGTCCCATTGAAAAAGCAACAAATATGCCATTCCCGTAACTGGATAATATTGTGAAATGTTTCCCGGATTGCGGTGTGCTCCACAGGTAAAAGTGTCAATAATCCCGACAGTTACGACGGTTCGTTTAACGAATCCGCGTAACTGGCAGGAATAATCAAATTTGGTATACGTCAGCCCAAGGGGATCTGAGGATCAATTGAGAACTTTAAGGGGCTGGTGATTTGGGTAAACCTTGACGGGTCTCCGTCGGTCAGATGCTACACCTTGAATTGCCTTACAATGGAAAGCAGCTCCTCTGCCCTACGTGAAAGACCACTGGCAGCATTCGCTGATTTCTGGGCACCAACAGAAGTATCGTTCACTACTTGGGTGATCTGGTGAATGTTGTTTGTTATTTCACTGGTGGTTGCGGTCTGTTCTTCGGCTGCTGTGGCAATCTGACTTACCTGCATACTGACGGCATTAACCTGCTCAAGGATGGCCTGTAATGCCGTTTCAAGTTGTGACGCTGCAGCTGCACCCTGCTCCGATCCCTTCACTCCACTTTCCATTGATAGTATAGCCGATTTTGTCTCATTCTGAATGGCCTTGATCATGTCACTGATTTCCTTCGTTGCGCGGGTGGTACGTTCCGCAAGTGCTCTGACTTCGTCAGCGACGACGGCAAACCCACGCCCCTGTTCACCGGCACGGGCGGCTTCGATAGCGGCATTCAATGCGAGCAGATTGGTTTGATCCGCGATGTCCTCAATTGTTGCCACGATTGCGCCAATTTGGTCAGAACGCTCGCCAAGAGATTCTATGTTTTTGGAATTAGCGCGGGCTTCCTCACCGCGTTGTCGGATACCATTAACAGTCTGCTTAACAACATCGAAGCCTTTCTGTGTCGTGGCAGCAGCCAGTTGTGCACTGTCGGCAGCCATATGGCAGTTATTGGCAATATCAGAGGAAGTGGCAGACATCTCTTCACTTGCAGTTGCAACCGTGCTGGCCTGGGCTGCAACTTCTTCGGTTCCAACGGACATTTGTTCTGCGGTCGATTTCAGTTCACCGGATGCTAATGATAATTGCTGAGATGTATCCGTCAGTCGAGCAATCAAGTCACGCAAATTTCGAGTCATAGTGCTAAACGCGGCCCCTAATTGACCAATCTCATCTCGGGATGTTTGACCGACTGACACCGTCAAGTCTCCCTGCGCAATGAGATTTGCTTTGTGGGCAAGGTCTCGTAACGGTGCACTGAGGAGTCGTGCTATGACTATAGCCTCTACCAAGCCAATGGCTAAACATAGTATCAGAGCAATAATAATCCAGTTCCGTGAAGTATTGCTGATACTATCCATGGCGACACTTTCTGCAACTGTCTGTTTTACCTGGGATGCCATTACCGCCTCAAGCGCCTTGAGAGTCTGGTTAAAATATTTGCTTGATGCTCCTCTGACTAATTCACTTGCCTCAGCGTCCTTATTCTCTAGGGCCATCTCCACAATTTTCGGATTTTCTGCCTGATATAACTGAAGTGCTTTTGAAAATTCTGCAAAGTTTTTTTTGTCCTTGGCAGTGTCTGCCAGTTTTTCATATGCCGCCATTTCGCCCTTTAGTTTTTCCTGCATTTCCCTATTGCGTGAAACATATTTCTCAACATCCTCTTTTTTTTCTGCAACGATCATCAGCAGTTCACCACGCCGGAAACTGCCAAAATAGTCGCTAATTTTTGATATGGATAGCAGTCCGGGAAGTTGCTGTTTTGCAATATCATCTGCAGTGTGGCTAATAGTGCTGAGCTTGACTATTGCAAAGACTCCCAGCGCGGCTGTTAGCATCAGCACTAATAGAAAAGAGATGACCAGTTTAGTACTAATTGGAATGTTTCTAAACCATTGCATAATAGCCTCCATGTGTCGGGGTATAAATTGTATCGTTTTTTTTCTTTCTAGCATTCTGCCTAATAAAAATACAGTGTTTTTTACAAAGCAAATACTTTGAATGTATTTGTTCCCTACAGAAACGACTGCCAACAGTCTCCGTACTTGATTTAATGCCCTTATCCGCAACCGCAACAGGTGATAAAAATGTTTTGGCATGGATCTGATGCTTGGAATGGTATTTGTCCATTAGCTTTTAATTCCCACTGTTTTCAGCTTGCATTAATATCGACAGGTTACCGCATTGTACCTCATTCACTGCGCGGCGTCGAAGAACCGTCAGCGTAAATTCTCATCAGGCGACTCAGGTACAGCCGCTTCAGAATCTTGTCAGTATATTCTGCGTATCCTGAACGGTGATCCGATCCTTGAGAAATCTGCTGCTTTTAGAATCAGTGGCACGTGCAGTTATTTATTCCATGTTTGTGATTGTATATTTTGGGAACAACGTTATAATTGCGGCCCGGTACGCCGCTGTAAAGAGGACACCATTGATGAATCACAACAGATGACCTCGTTATGATTCAGCGCGCTGCTATTCCATGAAGGCTAATCTATGCCAGGCATTTTGAATTCGCAGCGCCAAGGAGGCTGAGTATGTCCAATATCGTACTTGAACTACGTAAATTTGTTGCTCCGGAACTGGTGTTCGGAATTGACGCCCGGTTGATGGCTGGCAGATATGCAGCCAATCTGGGTGTGAAACGGTCGCTTCTGGTCACCGATGCCAACGTTATTGCTGCAGGATGGGCGGAAGACGTGGAACAGTCTCTTGTTGAGTCTGGAATCGAGGTTCGGAGGTTCGCAGAAATCTCTCCAAATCCCCGCGACAGTGAGGTCATGAGTGGTGCGGCATTCTACGCTGAACAGGGGTGTGATGCTCTGGTCGCGGTTGGTGGCGGGAGTGTCATCGACTGTGCCAAGGGGATTGGCATCGTCATCAGTAATGGCAATGGAATTCTGGACTACGAAGGCATCGATCGGGTAGCAGTCCCCATGCCGCCGCTCATCTGCATCCCGACCACCGGTGGCACATCCGCAGACCTTTCCCAGTTTGCCATTATTACCAACAGCGCCGAACAGGTTAAGATTGCGGTCATCAGCAAAGCGGTTGTGCCGGATGTAGCACTGGTTGATCCGGTAACTCTTACCAGCATGGACGCCTATCTAACTGCCTGCACCGGTATGGATGCACTTTCCCATGCCATAGAGGCATATGTTTCCAACGCAGCATCACCGATCACCGACCTGCATGCCCTTGAAGCGATGCGATTGGTTGCAGCCTCGCTAAGGCGATCGGTTGAAGCTCCTTACGATATGGAAGAACGGGGAAAGATGATGCTGGCAAGTCTGCAGGCAGGGCTTGCCTTCTCGAATGCAAGTCTTGGTGCCGTTCACTCTATGTCGCACAGCCTGGGTGGTTATAAGGACCTGCCTCATGGAGAGTGCAATGCCCTGTTGCTTCCTCATGTAATCGATTACAATTTTTCCCGGGTGCCGGAACGCTTCCGCAAAATCGCCGCTGCTCTTAGTATTCCGGTCGATGGGCTCAGCGATATCGACGTTCGGAGTAAACTCATGCATGGAGTTATTGAACTTAGGAAACAATGCGGAATAGATGGAACCCTTGCAAATCGCGGGGTCAATATCGGTGATGTGAATATGCTCGCCGGCAAGGCGATAAAAGACCCGTGCAATGCGACAAATCCGAGGAAACCGACTAGATTCGATCTTGATGCGGTGTACCGGGAGGCGCTCTGATGGTTGAAGAAAATTGGGATGAGTTGCGTCAGCGTCTGATTGGTTTTGGCGAGCAGTCATCGAGGAAGAGTTATTTCCCGGAGCTGCAGCGTAAACTGGCGGAACTGAATGAGAGCGAACAGCGCTTCAGGATGCTGGTCGAAAATTCCATCGATGTTATCTTTGTGCTTGATGATGCGGGGATTTTCCAATTTGTTTCTCCTTCTTGGGAAAAACATTTTGGCTATCCTGAGAGTGAGGTCGTGTATCAGAAATTTTCCCGTTTTGTTCATCCGGACGATGTTCAGCCCTGTTTTGAATATCTGCTCCGGATCTTGAACTCCGGCGAAGCCGGGCCCAGTCCTGTTTTCCGGGTCAGGCACCGTGATGGCGATTGGCGACATTTCGTTGCCAACGGCAGCGTATATATAGAACCATCAGGGTTATCCCGTTACCTTGGAATCAGCCATGACATCACGGATCAGATCCGAGCAGAGCAGGAGCGTCTGGCACTTGAACGACAGCTTTTGCACGCTCAGAAACTGGAGAGTTTGGGTGTTCTGGCCGGCGGCATCGCCCACGACTTCAACAACCTGCTGATGGCAATCATGGGTAATGCCGACCTAGCCTTGATGCGGCTAAATCCCGAATCGCCCGCTGTGGATAATTTGAAGCGCATCGAGGATGCTGCCGCACGGGCAGCCGATCTGGCCAAACAGATGCTGGCTTATTCCGGTAAAGGTAAATTTGTCATCGAACATCTTGATATAAGCCGACTTGTGGAAGAAATGCTGCACATGCTGGAAGTTTCCATTTCCAAAAAAGTGGTACTCCGCTTTAATCTTACGCACCCGATCCCCGCTGTTGAAGCTGACGCCACCCAGATTCGTCAAATAATGATGAATCTGGTTATCAACGCCTCCGAGGCCATCGGTGACAAGAGCGGTGTCATTGCCATCACCACTGGTTGTATGGATTGTGACCGCAATTATCTGAAAGATGTCTGGCTGGATGAAAACCTGCGGGACGGCCTGTATGTCTATCTGGAAATTGCCGATACCGGTTGCGGCATGGACAAAGACACCATGGCCAAACTCTTTGACCCCTTCTTCACCACCAAATTCACCGGCAGGGGATTAGGCATGGCCGCCGTGCTCGGCATCGTCCGTGGGCACAAAGGCGCCATTAAAGTCTACAGCGAACCAAACAGAGGCACCACCTTCAAAATCCTGCTCCCATCCAGCAACAGACCCGTTGAAATATTTAATGGCTCCGGCCACCGCGACGACTGGAAGGGTGATGGCAAGGTAATGCTGATCGATGACGAAGAAACCGTACGCGGCATCGGAACAGAAATGCTCAAGGAACTCGGCTTCACGGTTATCACCGCTGATGATGGCCGTGAAGGGGTAGAGCAATTTAAACAAAACCCCGACATCAGCTTCGTCATCCTGGATTTGACCATGCCGCATATGGACGGGGAACAGTGTTTCCGCGAACTGCGGCAGATCAAACCTGACGTTAGAGTTATCATGTCCAGCGGCTACAACGAGCAGGAAGTTACACAAAAATTCGTCGGCAAAGGGCTAGCCGGTTTTATTCAGAAGCCGTACAAACTGAGTGTGCTGAGAGAGGCTATACAGAAGATTTAATAAACTGAGCGTCATATGCAGGCCTTTCTATCGTCGGAGGGAGGCGCTTACTCGAACTCTACATGGACAGGGGGACTGTCACAAAACTCAATAAACTCTATGATATAACGGCAGATTTAGATAATCGATTTTTCACTGTCTAAACGGTGTTACTCAGTTTGTAATGGTTTAGTTTTCAGAGGGAAGGTTCAGCAAAAAAACGACACAAAGCGGTTACTACAATAAAAAAACTATAACAATATATTTCTGGCATCTGCACCTTACAAATCCAATTTAGCGGAGGAATTGTATGGCACACCATTGTTTGTCGCCCGAAGAAGCCTTGAACGAACTTGAGAGTTACAAGCAGCAGACACTGTACCTCCGAAGCATTCTTGAAAGTCCTCAGGGCATCATTATTTTTTCTCTGGACACGAAATACCACTATACCTCATTTGCCAAGGTACACGCCCAAACGATGAAGCAAATCTGGGGGGCATCAATCGATATTGGCACCTGTATACTGGATGTTATCAGCAATGATACCGATCGGCAAAAGGCACAAAACAATTTCGACGCCGCCCTGTCGGGGATGTACCTACTCAAGGAGGAAGAGTATGGTGATGTGAGCTTAAAGCGGACCTTCTGGGAAAACCGCTATTCTCCCATATATAACGATGAAGGCACGATCATAGGGGTAACGGTATTTGTCACTGACATAAGTGACCGAAAACGGATGGAAATAGATCTGCGTAACAGCGAACAATTCAAGCTTGCAATTATCAATTCACTGCCTGCGAATATTGCGGTCATTGATCAAGACGGCATCATACTTTCGGTAAATGATCGTTGGAAACAATTCCACGCAGCAGGGCATGCAATGGACCAATCTTCAATGGAGATTGGTGCAAGCTACCTTGAAGCATGTCAGAAGGCCATTCCAGTAAAATCAAACCGGGACGACAGTGCACGGAAGTCACTTGATGGAATCAAGGCTGTTCTTGAAGGGCGCCGCAGTTTTTTTACCATGGACTATCCCTGTCATGCTCCAGATAGAAAACAATGGTTTCTGATGACAGCCACCAAATTGTCTCACAACCTGAAAGGGGCGGTAATATCACACGTTGATATTACCGAGCTCAAGAAAGTGGAAGAGGAACGGCGCGACTTTACCCGCCATTTGGTTGACGCAACAGAAAAAGAGCGCATCAGGATAGCCAGAGAACTGCACGATGCCATCGGGCAGGCCCTTACCCTGCTTTCTTTCGATGTTATTCGCACGCAACAGGAAACCCCCGAACAATGTGAAGGCATTTTGCAAAATCTATCCGGCATGAACGAAAGTTTGCAGGGTATGGTCACGACTATCCAGAGGATTTGTACCAACCTGAGACCGGTATTACTTGATGATATTGGCCTGGCGGCGGCAGTCGAATGGAAATGCGAAGAGTTCTCTCGTCGCAGTGGCATTTCCTGCAATGTAGACTGGAAAGGCGGAGATTGTGGGAATCCCCGATGTGCGACCGAACTGTTCAGAATTGTGCAAGAGTCCCTCAATAATATCGGTAAATATGCACATGCAACCAGTGTGCAAATCAATTTTACAAAAAACCGCCGCTTTAACAAACTTGAAATCAAAGATAACGGCTGCGGATTTAAAGCTGATCTGGTGCCGTTTGGCAGCGGGTTTGGCATTATTGGAATGCGTGAAAGGGCATTGTCTCTCGGCGCCACGTTCTCAATCAAAAGTGAGGTAAAGAGGGGAACCGTCATTACCATACTTATCCCTTGCGGAAAAAAGGAGTCCTGCTGTGAAGATCCTCATTGTTGACGATCACCCGTTTGTCCGTAAAGGGCTCATCCATGTCCTTGCCCACGAGATGGGTGACGATTTAACCGTTAATGAAGCTGATTGCCAATCAGATGTATTAACACTCTTCACCGGGCACACGTATGATCTGGTACTGCTGGATGTTTCTCTGGAGGGGCGCAGCGGCCTGGATATTCTGGCATGGATCAAGAAAGAACATCCCTCGGTTCCGGTCCTGATCGTAAGTATGCATCCAGAGGATCAATACGCTCTTCGTGCCATACGCTTGGGGGCTGCCGGTTATCTAACCAAGCATTCTGCTCCGGTTGATCTCATCGCTGCAATAGCTCAAATTCGCATCACCGGCAAATACATCAGCCCCAAGTTGTCGTTGCTGCTGGCGGAAGAAATCGGCCGCCGGACGGATAAGCGTAGCTCGCTTTATGAGCTGCTTTCAAATCGCGAAATGGAAATCGGCCGCTTGATTGCGAGTGGCTCCACTGCCAAAGAAATTGCAGCGATCCTCAATCTTAGTGTAAAGACCGTCAATACCTATAGGGCACGCCTGCTTCCAAAGCTCAGCGTCCGCAACAATGTGGAACTCAGCGCCTATTTCATCGAAAACAAACTCATTTCATAAATCCATTTGTAGGTAAATTACCTACAAATGGATAGTCTGATTCACCTACCGCAATATCATCCCCCAGCTGACAGTAATTACACTACCAAAACTGTAAAGTAATAATCAGACCAGCCTGCCTTGGGGCAATCCTTAATTAGTTACAGGCTCAGAGGGCCAGTCACTATGCGATTTCTCATAGTTGATGATAACCGTGCGATGTGCTCTGCGATCGCGAACATGCTCGAACAATTGCCCGGCGCAGAGCTGCTTGAAATTGATGAGTCTTATTGCGCCGCTACAGCAATTGAGCTGATTCATGCCAATACGTATGACCTTGTCCTTCTGGATATTTCGCTTGGAGATCGCAATGGGTTGAGTGTGCTGGTTCAAATACAATCGGTACGGCCTCGGCAGGCTGTGCTTATTGTCAGTATGCATCAGGAAGAAGTGTACGCCCCGATCTGTTTAAAAATGGGAGCGACTGGTTACCTTGAGAAACGGTACGCGATGGGTGATCTGCCTGTTGCTATAAAAATAATCATGAGTGGCGGGAGATATACGAGCCCCCGAATTCCAACCCAAAGATAGGTGTTTTCTTATGGTTACGTATCATAGTTGATTTTATAAGGCGGTGATTATGGAAACAGCTCAGACATTTATACGGAGAAATAGATGCGGAACAATGTTTGCCCTTGTCATATCTCTCCTGATATGTGCTGTTTCCCCCGCGCATTCTTTGGAGCAGGTAACCCTGCAGCTTAAGTGGCAGCATCAGTTTCAGTTTGCCGGATATTATGCAGCTAAAAAAATGGGCTATTTTCGTGATGCCGGGCTTGATGTGAAGATTGTCGAGGCGACCCCGGGAATCGATCCAGCACATGAAGTGCTAACAGGTAATGCTGAATATGGTGTGGGCACCAGTAGCATCCTTTTACTTCGGACAGCCGGTAAACCGGTCGTAGTACTGGGTGTTATCTTGCAACATTCCCCGTATATTCTGCTGGCAAAGAAGGACGGCCCCAATCAGAGCGTACAAAACTTGGCAGGTAAAAGCATGATGC
>CAIRND010000149.1 GCA_903879825.1 uncultured Geobacteraceae bacterium | reverse complement strand
TTTCCCTGAGAATACTTTTCCAGAAAAAGCGGCATCTTTCGGCCTCTCATTCCTTGGTGCGGATCAGCTGGAAGGTGTTCAACCTTGCTCAATGTTGAGCGAATTAGAACACTTCTTGAACCTACCGCGCCCGTACCGGCATCAATCCACTCCAGCAAAACCGAGTGACGCGCAACCCATCTTCCTTCCAATTTTCCGACAGGACAACCTGACCGCTTTATCAACTTAACCACTGAGGCCCAGTTGGTTATTTTGAGCATTGACATGATCGACTTACGCCCTACTATCAAATCGTTCTGCATGGACAAGCTCCCTGTGATCCTTGTAACCGCTCAATGGAAGGCCGGGACTAACCGGCCCTCGGTTCAACGGTTATTTGTTCGACTGCTTAAATGCCATTACTGTTTTTGCTGCAATGGTGAGGGGTTCTCCGGTCTGAGGATTACGGCCCTGTTTTGCGGCCCTGGTCTTCATTGCAAAGGTGCCAAATCCTTTGATGGTGACTTTCCCTTCTGTCTGACAGAGGGTGTCGATTGCTTCAAAAACATTGTCAACGATCTCTGCCGCGTTTTTCTTTGTGAGGTCGCTGGTTCTTGCCACTACTGCTACTACATCTGCTTTGGTTGCCATCTCGTTTCTCCTTAAATAGATAAATTGTTAAATTTTTAATCTGCGAACCGCCCTGACTCCGCAATAGCTGATCTTACTGGTGATGAACTGGTCGCCAATGTCGAAATCCACCATCCAGGCATAGAATGAGGCATGAGCGTATTCTGTACTTGACCAGTACCAGCGCTCCTCAAAAGCTTCAGCCGCCCCTGACTTAAATAGTTCCGGGGTATTCACTCTATTTGGCCCCAGAGCCATCCAAATACGCATCAGCTCATCACGCGACGGCAAATGCCAGTCATCATGTCCGGCGATTCGGAGTGATTTACAGAATTGAGCTGCTGGATGATTTGCATCATTTATCAGATTGCTGTTGAAAAACCCGTCATCATCGCTGATTGATCCATCTGAAGTGCCCCTGTCTTTAAGCTTGTACTCCAGATCCATCTTTTCACCTTCAGCCTTTGGAGCTACTACCAGGGCGAAACGTTCACCGTTAACCACGATTTCCCCGCTGAAATAGCCGCCGCCGAATTCTGCGCCAAAGGCTGGTAACGCTGTTTTCTTTGCCATGTCTATTCCTCCTTTTTTATAAAGTGACATCATTTGTTAAACAATCAATTACGCGCATTATCCGTGATAGTCAAGGATAATTTATCCTTTCAAGGATATTTTACGAAATAGCAAACCAATCTACAATTTCAGTATACGTTTCTGTCCAAGAATCAACCCCGACATAGCCAAGTCTGATATTCAGGAACTCAGTCAGAGCCTTGTTTAGAAGCTCTTCGCCTTTGCCAATCAGATACATTTTTTCATAGAAAGCTGCGTCACGCTCAGACTGATCTTCTTTTCGTTCAATCAATACCTGCGGACATTTAAACGATTTGAACGCCATCATTTCAGTATCAATGTTGGCAGTCCATAAGTTGTTTTCGTCATTTTCCAGGTAAACCATAGCGCTTGTGATCTTGCGGCCCTCATTCAGTGCTGATCTGACAATATTCACCTGGTCTTCACCGGTCAGCGTTACTTTTTTGGCTTCACCATGCAATACTATCTTGTCGTTGATCCACGCGCCATTTGCATTGACTTCGTAGGTTTTCCAGACAAGCCACAAAAGGAACTGTTCACCAATCCACTTGTTATCCCTGATTTTGGAGAGAACAAAGCCGCCTGTTGACTGGTCAAGACGGTTTATGTCGTCTACAAACTTGCCGCCTTCAATCGCCATTGCGCGAAAGAACGGTGCGTATGGAGAAAGTTGCAACTCCGGAAAGGTTTTTCTCAGGTGCGTGGTGAAGCGGTCAATGGCGCTGCTGGACGTTGTAAAGATAATCAGGGTATCACCATGTACCACGCCATCAATCAAAGCCGGTGAAGGCGGTATTTTAGCCAGCATCTTCAGCGTTACTTGCTCTTTTATTTCTTCACGCTTGTGCTTTGGAACGCGGCGCAAGTTTGGTTTGTCTGAAAGAAATTCTTCAGACGCTTTTTTGATCTGCGACCTGAGAGCCGCGCCCGGAATCTTGCGGGTATCGGTACGAAGTGAGAAGGGGAGGTAATCACCAATCATCTGAATGTCGCTCTTGTCCTGATCGTCAAACTGAACCCAGCCAGTGCTTTTCTCGTCGGTGGTTTCATCAATAGAAATGAACTTTTTTGCCGAAAGCCCAAAATCTGTAATAGCGCCCTCAATCTTGAATTGAGTCATGTTGATTGTTTTTGCCATGATTCCCATTGTGTGTTGTCTCCTTTTAAGTTTGATGTTACTCAGTGATCCGGTTCGCAATCTTCAAGTAGGGGAGCCAGAGCAGCCACTACTGCCTTGAAGAGATGATCTTTTACCTGCTGTTCGTGCGGGAGTTCACCATAAGGCACGAAACATGGATGTTCTTTCTTTTCCGGGTCTTTTACAGCGCCGTACTTCCAGCCGGTAGCCTCTTTTTCTGCCAACCAAGAATCATGGCTGGAGCTGGCCGGTGCATCCGGATTGTCAATGTTAAACTTTACGCCGTTGATTGCGCTTTCCTGCTGCCAGAGTGGGGCATCTTCCCAGGCAACCTGACTTGTGTCTCCCAGTGCGTCACAGAGTGCGCGGTTTGCTTCGTGACATGCTTTGGCAATTCCTTTTACAGTGATCATGTTCTTTTTCTCCTTTGCTTGATCCGGTCAGGCCGGTTTGATTTTGGTTCTACCTGTTTACAGTGGCCTTTTTTCACAGGCAAAGCAGACAGGGTTTCCCAAAGTGGTGTAACTCAATTTTGAACGACAGTGAGGGCACACCCCGATAAAACACATCAGGTTTTTGTAGTAGAACCTCACTCGGTAATGGAATTTGAGCCTTATAAGCCCAATTGCCTCTTGAATCTTCTCTTTCATAAGTTCACCCCTTGCATGGACTGAATCCACAAACAGGACAGACGAAACACCCGCCTGAAGGGATCATTTGGCATTCACAGTCTGGACATTTCACATTGCCCCCTTCGATTGCGGAAACTCTTTCCGTAATGGCAAAAAGCTGGTGTTATCGTCGGCTCCCTTTTTGATGAAGATCGGCACGGCAACCGCGTCGCACTGTTCGGCAATTACCCGTATCCACTCCTGTTCGCAACGACGCTTGTTGTGTCCGTTTTCAGGGCCGGTGATTATCCAGTCAATACGCTTCAAAGCATCGTACTGAGTAGAAATGCCCGTTTCGTTGTCGCGGTACTTGTCGCCTTCAATCCAGCGGAAGGAAATTTGTTCAAGTAGCGGTTCCGCTGAAACAAACCGGATTGTTGCCGGTATTTCGAGTAAAACCGGTATCCGCAATCTCACTGTTTCCTGATTTTCCACCGAAACACCCAACCAGAGATTACGGAGAGCGCCGCCCTTCAAGTAGACCATGTGCATACCGTGAAGGTTCTGAGCGTAATTGTTGTTTTTATCCCGCAACAGCCGACGTGATGTTTCCGTATCTGTTCCCGGCTCTGAAAGCCCCTTGAAATACTCCAGCATCCTTTCAGGCCGCTTTGTCAGGATTTGATAGGTATGTTTCGGGGTCAGGTAGATCATTCTCATAACCTGGTCAACCCACTCGAACGGCACTGAGTCATGGAATAAATCACCCATGGAGTTGATGAAGCACTTGCGGGGTTTGATCCACCTGAAGGGTTCAAACAACTTTGCTTCGTTGAATTCTGCCAGTCCGTTCCACTTGCCGGTGTTCACATCGACAACCTTTGCGTACATCTGTTTCGTTTGAGGATTATGCGAGAGCCGGTGCGCCATACTTTCGGCGTAACAGTTGTCACAACCCTGACTACATTTTGAACAGCCGACAATCGGATTCAGACTGCAATCTGTCCATTCAATGTTAGTTTTCGACATTTCAGCTCTCCTTGATTTCAATATTGTGAATAGTTTTCATTAAATGCAGCTTCACGCGATAAGTAGAAAGTTTCTTTGTTGCCGCGCTTTTAACGTCTTCTACAACCAGTTTTCCGTTTTCAAGATAAGTAAAGTCGCTTAAATATTTCAGCCTTGGTTTCTTCCTGCCGTTAATCACCGCTGCCGGTTGAAGCTCAAAAACCACTTGACGTTGCAGGTCACTTATTGCCCCCGCCTTCTCCATAATCTTCAGCTGATACCACCGTGCCGCTTCTTTCTTTGAGTCAAAGGCAATGCCATCAAGCGCCACCTTTTTTGACTTGTACTTACTGGACTTAGCCTGTAATTGACCCCTGCAAAGCGCCACCTCCTGAAGCTCACAACTGCGACACGTCGGATGGTTTGAATCGTATGTTCTCCCGATTTTGCAGGTCATCTGACTACCTTCTTTCGCTTCCAAAACCACTGCATCAGCCTTCTTCGCTCAAAGTCAGTCCATCCCCATGCTTCCTGCTCTTCGCTTACTTGGTTGTGGGTCAAGCAATCAAGCGCGTGATACCACATTGGTAGTACGTTGATGTTGTGCTTCTCAATCCATTCACAGCGCTGCCAAGCTTCTTCAGGGCCGGTCATAAATCCAACCAGTGCATAGGAGTGAATCAACTTTTTTGGGACTTTCACTGAGAGCAATGTGCTGTAAGCGTTTCCCCATTCATCCATCATCCCTTGATGATCCAGTGCAAGCCTGAGTACCGGCCTACCGATTCTCTTGAACCTCTCCGCGTGGTAAATATTCAAGATACGTGCATCAAGCCCTTGATTGAAATCAGCCCAACCGTGTTTTTCAAGCCGATCACAAACCTTGTCGAAGTGATGTTGGGGTGCCGCAAGAATGTTATTGTCACAGATCACCGGCAAATCAGGCCACGTCTCCAGCAATTTCATACCGCCTGGCTCAATCGCCCCTTTTCCTATTCCACAAAAACCGCACTTTCTTGTGCATCCTTCAGTTGTTCGAGTCGCCATAGGGTTTACTCTCTGAAGAACCCCCGGCATTTCATCTTGAACAGTTACACAGTCCAGTCCTTTGAAAAAATCAGGCATCAATTTAACGGCTGGGCCACCAACTATGGCACTTTCCCAAAACATATTTGGATGACTCAAAAACTCTCTTGCTTCAACAAGGTTCCAAGTGAAGGGGATCGACATGAATAGGGTTCTACCCCCCCCCGCTTCCCCCTGCCACGTAACAGGCTTTCCGGGCCATTCAGGTGTTTTCAAAATAAATTCCTTTGGCCGTCTGAATCTTCGTCGCTTCGATATGAAACCTTGATGTAATCCATAACCTCAGCAGCCCCCAGGTTGAACATGCAGTATTCCCAGTATTGCGGGTGCGTCTGCTGCATCATTTGAAACCGGTTTTGACCTTTTTCGAGATGAACACCAAACAAGCAGAACATGCAGCCAGTACGTTGACATCCTGTGAAGCGTAGCCCCCCCCGTTGGCCTCTTGTAGCTCGCCATAACAGCCAGCAACTTCAATATTATTCAGCTTTATGTACTGGAGAACGTCCTGCTCAGTCCAAAAGATGATAGGAGTCGATACCGGAAAGTTATTTGAATACGAATTACAGCCGTATCGAATCCAGTTATGCTCTCTCGCTCCTGATTCATCCGATGTTGTCCCGATAATTGGAGACAATCCGCGCTGTGCTGCAAATTTGCGAAGGGGGTTAACCTTCATGACCTTGCAGCATTTGTGACTTACCTTGAACGGTGCATCTTTCAGGTAAAGCCATTTGTCGCTGATCTTCGACATAGGGCTATGAGTGCCATCTGTCCGGTATCCGGTTGTTCTGACCATCACCGTGTTTTTGTTTCGATCTGTCGGGTTCTGAATCTCAGAAATATACTGAGCCATCTTCTTTGAGATTACCGGCCAACCATACTTCTCGATGACTTTCTTAAACTGCATATCCGGTTTCAAGGTTGTGACGTTCTGAGTTCTGGTATTCAGCTCTTTGACTTCAGGATATTCGAGGCCGGTATCGACAAAAACTGCTTCAACGTCTGGGTAAATCGACCTCACTAAATGTAAAAGAGCATGTGAATCTTTTCCGCCAAGAGAGACATAAACCTTGCCGTCAAAATGCTCATACCAGTTGATAATGCGTCTGATACTCATTTTGATTTTCAAGTGAAGTGGTAGCCCCTGTCTCTGTCTCAGAAACATGGTACGTAACTGCTGTTCGGTTATGGCTTTCACTTTTTAATTATCCCCGAATAGCAGGCTTTTAACCTTGAAAGGATACTTTCGAGCGCGTCAATGCCAAGCCCACCACGTTTCCCCTTAGTGTTGTGCCATTCGGCATGGTGATTCAGACAGAGCGGTACACAGGAATAATCAGAACCTTTGATACCGATACCACCCGTTTCCGTATGGTGCGCCTCACTTGGAGCCGGTTTCATGCATTCCAGGCACGGAAGGGTTTTAACCCAGTCGCGGTACTTCTCGTCACGGGGAGTCACGCGCTTGAAATTTGATCCTTTAAAGGATATTCCCTGTCTTGCCCCTGTGAGTGGTATTGATTCCATCTTATAAAGCCCCCCTGGAGCTTGCTGGTGATTCTGGCGTACTGAATAGGTCTGACTGTGTGCCCTGCTTTTGAACAATCTTTCCGTATAGGTTCGGTTTCGAGTTGCATAACTCTTCAGCCTCAATCTCCGGCACTTTCCCGTCAAACATCATTATCGCCATTCTTTCCGCCCGCGCTTCCCACTGATCCGGTGAACCTAAGAAGTTATCTTTCACCCTCGCAACATCCGGGTATCGAACAACAGGCCTACCGTTTCAGCTCCCAAATCTGCGCCGGGTTCTCCTGCTATACCAAATATTTCCAAACCCTGAAGTTGAGCTAATACCATCAAGTCAGCAACATTCACAATTTCAGATTCATTGCACTTCGGGCATTTTTTCTGAAACCATGTAGCCGCTTCTTTTAATGATTCAGATTGATGCTCCCAGTCACATTTCTCGTTGTCACATCTTAGTTTTGGTGCAATCATTTCTTTCTCCCCCACTTTAATTGTTTATGCCTATAAACTGTATCTCCGCTCTTCTTCTTTGCATTTCAGATAATGATAGAAACTTTCGTAGCAATCGGCGACACGTTGATAATCATGGTAGCGCTGCTGTGACCTGGTCATTTTTCGAACAGTGCCCATCTCCCCATATTCGATACCATCAACCGGATGATAGTTGCTGATAGTACCCGGCTTCTGTACGTCCAGAGTGATACCGATGTAATTGCCGCGATCTGCCGTAATAATTCCGGGGTGCCCATAAGCTACGACCTTGCGCCCAATTTCAGCAGGTACACCGTAATATTGCCGGACATATTCACAAGCTTTTACGTGTCTCATTTCTTTCTCCATTCTTCCATAAGTGCCTGCTTCTCTTCAAAGGTGACTGCACTCATTTTCTCCGCCTCCAGCTTTCCCATGTGAATGTCATGATTGCGCTGTCTCCCTCATAAAACCGGTCAATGGCGCGTAACCCGATGTACGTTTCAATTTCCGGCAATGAGAGGTTTGATAGCAGAATCGTCGGACGCATGTTCTCGTGGCGGTCGATCACTATTTCAGTCAAAAACAGCTTTTCGGTATCACTGCCGAATTGAACGCCTATTTCGTCAATAACCAGCAGATCAGGAATCAGGAAAGAGTTAATAACTTCCTGCTCAGTCTGTTCACTATCCTTATGCCATGCTCCCTTGATTGCACGGACAAGCTTGATTGCCGTCGTATGCAGGGCAGTGAAACCTTGTTCCATGATTGAGCGGCAAATACAGGCCGCTAACATATTTTTACCGGTGCCAGGTTTACCCAGCATCAAGATTGAATCGCAATTTTCCAGTCTGTTTTTGAATGTTTCTGAATAACGTACGCAGCGAGTTTTTATATCAGTCGATTCTTTGCAAGTCGGTTTGTAGTCAGGAAAGGTCATGTTATGATAGCGTTTGCCTATCTGAGCATTCGGCATCAACCGGGCAACAACCGCCTGCTTGGCTTTCACTCGATCCGCTTCCAACAGTTGACAGACAGAACACGGAAGTTCTGAATGATGAACTTCACAAAACTCAGACTCTTCACCACTTATCGCTTCTGTCAAAGACTTCTCCGGCGCTATAGTCCCTATTCTCGCAAGAATCGTATGAAGGCTTTCCGTTGTTGCTTTTTCCTGAGCTTTCGCTGTGTCCATTATTTTTGCCTTCCAGAATTGATTTGAAATACATAAACGGGTTTGTAGGTTTTGGAGTGCGTGTACTGGTTGCCAGTAAAGCAAAGTTGATAGTTTCAGGAGTGTAGGTCATCCCGATTTCAGAAAGAGACTGATTGACACCACCACCTAATTCAACTCCGATGATTTCACGGAAGCTGTCGCGGATATTTTTGAGTGTCATTCTGGCAGGGGGTGTAATTACTTTACTTTCCCTTTCCCTTTCCCTTTCCCTTTCCCTTTCCGTACTAATTCCGTCATTAACATCATTCTGCGGGGTTTCTGCCGTCATTAACTCGCCAAAAGAGACATTAATGATGGAATAAACCTTTTCGAGAGTTGGAAAGCTCTCTTTTCTGCGCCGGTAAGCGTCCTCTATTCTGGACAAGAATTTAGGGCAAAAGATTACCTTGTGGTTCATCCATAAATAGCTGTCTATGGCTTCGAGTTTTGACAACATCTGGAGGATATTACTGGCCGTTTCATCATCCAAAAGAGTTTTTGCCGTCATAAACTCCCATTCTGCGGGTTTACGACAGTCTATATAATGGTTATCGTGGCTACCAAGCAGTTCTAAAAGCTTGAACCAGAAAGCGTAGCCGTTGTTTCCCCACTTGGATTCCAACACTTGCATAGTCGATCCATGTGTTGTGTCGTGTGGGAAATAATCAACTGTAGATTTTTTAGGACGGGCCACTTGATGCTCCTGCTGTCACTAATAAAATGTCACTATGCTTGAAACAAATAACCCCAGAGAAGCCGTGCCGGGCCTCAATGGGGTTATTGTTATCCATGGCATACACCATGAAATCTGAAAGCAACCGGCACGTTGCTTGATATTGAATTATGATGAACAACTATCACGGAAATATCCTTAAATCAACAATAAATATCCTTGCAAGGATAAATTAAACCGCGATAGTCGAGGGATTAGCCAAAGCGCCACGTTCCTGAGAGTAAACCATAAACTTTTTGACACGCACTTTCTTGGCTTCAATGGCATCACGATCACCAATGCCCTGAATAGGGGCACCGTATTCCTGTAAGAGTTCCAAAACTCCAAGCAAGTCATTTACCTCTCTCACGAGGTATTCATTGTTTGGGAGCATATCACGGTCAGGGTGTGCGTCACTTATCCCGAAACGAGCGGCCTTACATGCCGCCTGACTCACTTCGGAGCCTTCCTCTGAAACGCA
>CAIRND010000148.1 GCA_903879825.1 uncultured Geobacteraceae bacterium | reverse complement strand
GCTGTTCTGCACAAGGATGAATGTGTACTCTGTATGGAATGCACTCAGGGATGCACTCAGGGCAGGGTATCATTTCGTCCCTCACTGAAACTGAAGGGGGGTGGCCCACTGCTACCGGAACGACGGGTATTGCTGGGCGGTCTGGCAGGAGGGTTGTTGCTGGCCCTGCCGGCACGTTTCCGCTCTCCAGAACAGCGGTCACGTCTGCTACGCCCGCCGGGGGTACAAAGTGAGGATGAGTTTCTGAAGAAGTGCATCCGCTGCGGTGAGTGCATGAAGGTGTGTCTCAAAAACGCACTCTATCCGGCATCGTACCAGGCGGGACTTGCGGGCATCTATACTCCGCTGGTCATTCCCCGCCTTGGCTATTGCGAGTACAATTGCACCCTGTGCGGCCAGGTCTGTCCGACCGGTGCAATCCCGATTCTACCAATTGAGGCCAAACGACGGGAAGTTATCGGTAAGGCCGTTTTTGACAAAAATCATTGTTTACCTTTCGCGCGCAAGATCGACTGCATCGTGTGCGAAGAGCATTGCCCGATCCCGGAGAAAGCCATCCGCTCCCGCGATGTTCAGGTTATTGGCCTGGACGGCCGGGTGCGAATGGTAAAAGAGCCGTATGTGGTGGAGGAAATCTGCAATGGCTGCGGTATCTGCGAGAACGTATGTCCGCTGGAAACCAAAGCCGGCATCGAGGTGTTTGCGGTAAAGAACCGGGCACCAATTCTGCCGCACAGCGTAGAACGGGATGTAACGCCGTATGGTTTATAATTTATAACAGTAGGCGCATTTTGGCAAAAAAAACGGGGAAACCCTTGCGGATTTCCCCATCTAAAATGCCAGCATTGTTCAACCGTGCGATTAACGCTTGGAGAACTGGAAACGGGCGCGGGCAGCTTTTCTGCCGTATTTTTTACGTTCTTTGATGCGTGAGTCGCGGGTAATAAAACCAGCTTTTTTGAGAACTCCACGCAGTTCAGGCTCATGCAGCAAAAGAGCTTTTGTGATGCCGTGTTTGATAGCGCCAGCCTGGCCGGTATCTCCACCACCTGAAACAGTAACGTACACATCAAAAATGCCTACTTTTTCAACGAGTTCAAATGGCTGACGTACAACCATTTTGGAAGTTTCGCGACCAAAGTATTCATCAAGGGTTTTGTGGTTAACGGTAAAAGTGCCTACACCGGGCTTAAGCCATACACGAGCAATTGAGCTCTTGCGCTTGCCGGTTCCATAATAACTGACTGCTGCCATATCGTTTTCTCCTTGGAGTATTAAAGTGCCAGGTTCTTAGGTTGTTGTGAAGCATGTGGGTGACTTGGTCCCGCATAAACTTTAAGCTTGCTGAGCATAGCCCGGGCAAGTTTATTTTTTGGGAGCATACCCTTAACAGCTTTCTTGATGAGTTCCTCAGGCTTCTTTTCAAGCAGTTTGCCAGCAGAGATCTCTTTCAGTCCGCCCACGTACCCGGAATGACTGTAATACATCTTGTCAGCTAACTTACGACCGGTCAGCGCTATTTTTTCAGCGTTAACGACAATAACAAAATCGCCGGTATCAACGCTGGGGGTAAAAAGAGCTTTGTTTTTCCCACGCAGCACATTTGCTATCTGGGTGGAAAGACGACCGAGAACGGCATCCTGAGCATCAACAACGTACCAGTCACGTTTAACATTTTCTGCTTTTGCAACTTCTGTTTTCATAAATTCCTCGCCCGCAGTACAACCTGTAGATAATACAGGCCATGATTTTTTTGAAGAGGTGTAACTTACTGAAAGAGTGTGATCGTGTCAAGGGAAAAATTTCCGGGGTTGTTATTTGATCTTATCGATGTTGTAACGGAGCTGATTTCATGTTACATACACGCGGCAATTATCAAGATTTTTTCGGAGTTGGCGCTATGAAAATAACGGTAGCAGATGTCGAGTATGTCGCACGTCTGGCCCGGCTTGAACTGACGGCTGGTGAAAAAGAGCAGTTTGCCGGCCAAATGGATGCGATCCTCGGATATGTAGAAAAATTGAAAGAGGTGAATACGGATGGGGTCGTACCAACGTCACACGCCGTGCCGATGGAAAATGCGTTCCGCGCGGATGAAGTTCGACCTTCAATCGGCCTGCACAACGCATTAGCAAATGCTCCTGATCGATCAGGATCCTTTTTTGCCGTTCCAAAAGTTATTGAATAAAGCAGGGGACAGATCACTATGAACGTTTTTGACATGACCATCCACGAGCTCCACAGCGCTCTCAAACAGAAACAGCTCTCGTCGGTCGAGGCCACGTCAGCCATGCTTGAACGGATTGAATCCGTTGAACCGCAGGTGGGCTCTTTCATCACGGTGACTCCCGAGCAGGCTTTGGCTGCCGCCGCCGCCGCAGACAAAACAATTGCCGCCGGAGAATGCCAGCTGCTGACCGGCATTCCTGTGGCGATTAAAGATATTTTTCTGACGGAAGGAATACGCACAACCTGTGGTTCCCGCATTCTGGAAAATTTTATCCCGCCCTACAGCGCCACTTCGTGGGAAAAATTGCGTGACAGCGGAGCAGTTCTGCTCGGCAAGCTCAACCAGGATGAGTTTGCCATGGGTTCCTCGAATGAATCAAGCGCCTATGGCATTACCCGCAATCCGTGGGATACAAGCTGCATCCCGGGTGGATCTTCCGGTGGTTCTGCAGCGGCAGTTGCCGCCCGGCAGGCACTTGCGACACTCGGCACTGACACCGGCGGCTCCATCCGCCAACCGGCCTCACACTGCGGCTGTGTCGGCCTCAAACCAACCTATGGCAGGGTTTCCCGCTATGGCGTTATTGCCTATGCCTCCTCACTGGATCAAGTCGGCCCGTTGACTCGCGATGTGGCTGATTGTGCTGCCATGCTGGGTGCCATTGCCGGCCATGATCCCAAAGATTCCACCAGTGTCGAGACAGCTGTGCCTGACTATCGGGCAACCCTGGCACGCGGCGTAAAAGGGCTTAAGATCGGGCTGCCGAAAGAGTACTTCATTGACGGCCTTGACCCCGATGTTCAGAAAGCAATGGAGGCGGCCATCGACACCTACCGACGTCTCGGTGCCGAAATTATTGAAGTATCACTGCCACATACCGATTACGCAGTCGCAACCTATTATCTTATCGCCACGGCTGAAGCCAGCTCCAATCTGGCCCGCTACGACGGTGTACGCTTCGGTCACCGCGCCGAGGCTGGCGGCCTGCTGGATATGTATACCAAAAGCCGCAGTGAAGGATTCGGCGCTGAAGTCAAGCGGCGCATCATGCTCGGCACCTACGCCCTGTCGTCCGGCTATTACGACGCCTATTACGTCAAGGCCCAGAAAGTGCGCACCTTGATCATGAATGACTTTACCTCGGCCTTTGCCAATGTCGATGTCATGCTGACCCCTGTTGCACCGACGCCGGCATTTAAAATCGGTGAAAAAACAAGCGATCCGCTCCAGATGTACCTGTCCGATATTTTTACTATTCCGGCGAACCTGGCAGGCACCTGCGCCATGTCACTCCCGGCCGGTTTTTCGGCAACCGGGCTCCCCATCGGCCTGCAACTGATCGGTACACCGTTTGGCGAGGAAACTATCCTGCAAGCAGGATACGCATTTGAGCAGGCCACTGAGTGGCACACCAGAAAAGCAACGATTTAACTTCCGGAGCGCACAATGAAATACCAACCCGTTATCGGCCTTGAAGTTCACGTCCAACTCCTGACCGACACTAAAATATTTTGCGGCTGTTCGACAAAGTTCGGCGCTGAACCAAACTCCCAGACCTGCCCGGTCTGCCTCGGTTTGCCAGGGGCTTTGCCGGTGCTCAACAAAAAGGTAGTGGAGTTTGCCGTCAAGGCGGGTCTCTCTACCAACTGTTCCATAACCCCACGCAGCATTTTTGCCCGAAAAAACTACTTCTATCCCGATCTGCCCAAGGGGTATCAAATCAGTCAGTTTGAAGATCCGATCTGTCAATGGGGCTGGCTGGATATCACCGTAGAGGGTCAGGAACAGAAACGGATTGCCATCACCCGCATCCATATGGAAGAAGATGCCGGGAAGCTGGTACATGGCGAACTGTCCGGACCGGGAGATGGTTCGGGCGTTGACCTGAACCGGGCCTGTACGCCGCTTCTGGAAGTTGTCTCCGAGCCCGATTTACGCTCGTCCGATGAGGCGGTCGCCTACCTGAAGCAGCTGCATCAGATCGTAACCTGGCTCGGAATCTGCGATGGCAACATGGAGGAGGGCAGTTTTCGCTGCGATGCCAATGTTTCGGTTATGCCGGTCGGATCCACCACACTGGGTACCCGGGCCGAGATAAAAAACGTCAACTCCTTTAAATTTGTCAAGCAGGCGATCGAATACGAGATTCAGCGTCAGATAGACCTGATCGAGGATGGCGGCAGCGTCGTTCAGGAAACTCGACTTTTTGACCCTAACAGCGGTAAAACACGTTCAATGAGGAGTAAAGAGGAGGCCCACGACTACCGTTATTTCCCCGACCCCGATCTGGTGCCGCTTGTTCTCAGCGACGAATGGATAGAGGCCACACGGCGGGAACTGCCGGAGTTGCCAGAACAGCGCCAGCAACGCTTTATGCAGACGCTGGGACTTGCCGACTATGACGCCGGAGTGCTGACCGCGAGCCGCGCCCAGGCGGATTATTTTGAGGCAGCAGTTGCCGCTCACGGCAATGCCAAAGTTGTCGGCAACTGGATAATGGGTGAAATCACCCGCTCGCTGAACGACAGCGGGACATCAATTGAATCATGCCCGGTAAGCCCGACACAGCTTGCAGAGCTTTTAAAGCTGATCGACAACGGCACCATTTCGGGTAAGATAGCCAAGACGGTTTTCGATGAAATGTGGCGCAGCGGCGCAGCGCCTCAGACAATTGTCGAAGAGCAGGGACTGGTACAGGTCTCCGATAGCG
>CAIRND010000147.1 GCA_903879825.1 uncultured Geobacteraceae bacterium | reverse complement strand
GGCCTCCATAGTCACTGAAGGCTTGTAAAATACTTTTCGCCCAATGCCTGTAGTACTTGACGGGTCGTTGGCAGCAAAAATCTTGGTACCTGTCCAATTAGCTGTGTCAGTGCTGGCAATATCAAAACGCCACAAATTGCCGACAATGTCCGCAGCGTAAATGCGGTCAGAATAGCCTCGCCCAAGAGTATCTAAAGCGACAACTTCTCCGACCAGTGAGGCCGTCATAACGGTAGATGTTGCGGGATTGGTGGCATATGAATTAGATGCACCATTAACGAAACCCCATACCAAGCTTGGAGAACTTACCAATGTTGGTACACCGCTGCTATTTAGAGTGGCGACAGAGAAAATGAAAAGACCCCGTCCCCTGTTTTTTGTGGCATCGACTGCGGTGCTCGTTACGCTTGTTTTAGCACCGGATCCATAGTCACCGGCGACGATCGGTACAACATTGGAATAGCCTTGAGTGTCGCCATAACGGCTATCCTCGCGCATATTGTCATATCCTGCACCAACTATGGCGACAATTTTAGTTTCCGAACCGACACGCATCTTTGCTATGCGTGGTTCACCCCACCCTTCGGCAATCTGTGAAAAACCTGTCGTGCTTTTTGTAATTCCCCAGAGATATTTTGGAGCTGCCGGATCAGTAACATCAAGTGCATAATAAGCCCCTTCGGTTGACAATGCATTTACTCCACCGCCTCTTCTCAAGCCAAAAGCAATGACTACTTTGTCTCCATCGGCACTTTCAATATTGCCGTTCAGATTTTTATCGTAATAATACACAACGAATTAAGAGTTTATGCGGTGTGTAGCGTCAGCGGAACCACCGCATAAACTGTTGTTGAACTAAACCGCGTCTACTCTGCTACCATTTGGATTTTTATCTCGAATTTTGACTCTGGTTACTGTGATGTGCTGGTCTTTTGGTGGGCATTTGAGGAGGTTTTACTGTAGACATTCTCGTTTTCGTCGCTCTTTCACATAAATTTTGATCGTTATGAACCCTGTTTTTTTCCTGTAGATGTCATTTTCAGAGAGAGCAGGCGCACCTATAGCGCACACCGGTATTATTAAAGGTACATCTTTCAGGCTATTGCTGCCGCCGGATTCATATTTCCTTATGTCGGACTGCGTGACTTCCTTGGTAGAGAGGCAATCACCACCATGATCCCTTCCGAGCAGCAGGGGCATAGATGTTTATCAACAGGCTTTTCTGCTGTTTCTTTGATATCATCCGGCGTTACCTTCCTTCTTTGCGCTAGGAGTAGTTGCACTCTTTTCAAGGTAATGCGGTTGGCCGGACTGAGCAATCCGTAGTACCGGACCTTATGGAACCCCTCCGGCAGGACATGCTGTAGGTAACGGCGCAGGAACTCTTTGCCAGACAGGGTCAGCTTTTTCAATTCTCCCGTGGCGCTTTCCTGATAGCGGAAGGTTACCTTTCCGTTGTCCATTGATTCGATCCGGCTGTTGGCAATGGCGATTCGGTGAACGTAGCGCCCGAGATAGCGGAGGACCTTCTTTGAGCTGGTCAGCGGTGGTTTGCAGTACACCACCCACTCCTTTTCCCAGACATCTTGCGGAAAGTTCTCTTCGGGCAGTGCCTTTTTGGCAAGTTTCATGAACCGCGCACGGAATAGCCTGGACAGCGCTTTTACCGGGACAAGCCACTTCTTTCTCGTTGTGCGCCAGTTACCATCCTTGTCCAAGCCGCCTGCGGGAACCAGCATATGGACATGGGGATGAAACTCCATGGCGCGGGTCCAGGTATGCAATACTGCCAGTATGGACAGTTTTCCGCCGACATGTTTGGGGTCAAGAGCGAGCTTCATGAGCATTTCTGACGCCGCTTGCATAAGGATGGAGTAGAGTTTGCTCTGATTGCTTCGCATGTTGTCTCTCAACTCTTGGGGAAGGGTGAAGACAACGTGGAAGTAGCGGACGGGAAGCAGTTCTGCTTCCCGTTTTTCCAGCCAACGTTTTGTGTCGTTGGTGTGGCATTTGGGGCAGCTTCTGTTTTTACAGGAATGATATGAGTAGTGCTGATGGCCGCACGCATTGCATTCGTGCAGATGACCGCCCATGCTTTCGGTGCGGCAGGCGAGAATGTCGGCAAGCGCTCGTTTGTGGCTTGGCAGCATCCGCTCGCCGAAATCAGTCAAGTACTCTCCACCATGTTTGGCCACGATATCGGCAAGTTCGATCATAGCGACAGGCCAGTCATCAAGTCGTTGAGGGTTTTGCTTAAGTGATCCGTGATCTTGTCGGTAAGATGGGTGTAGATGCAGGTGGTTGTGATGCTTCCGTGTCCCAGAATCTTTTGGATGATGCGGATATCAACACCGCATTCAAGAAGATGGGTGGCGAAGGAATGCCGCAGAGAATGGACGGACGCCTTCTTGTTGATACCACTCTCAAGAAGAGCCGCCTTGAAAGCATTCTGTACCGTGGCGATGTTGATGTGTTCTCCTTCCCGTCCCGGAAAGAGCCACTCCTTTGTCCTGGTCTGACGCCAGAACTTTCGCAGATGAATCAGAGTCGGTTCGGAAAGTGGTACGCTGCGGTCTTTACCGCCTTTGCTGTCACGCACCCAGAGCAGGTGCCGCTCACCATCGATATCCTCGACCCTGAGGCGGGCTGCTTCGGAGACCCTCAGACCGCAGGAGTAGATGATCGTCAAGGCCATTTGCATCACCGGCTTGCGAATCGACGCAATGATGGTTCGAACCTCATTGACTGACAGCACCACCGGCAGCTTTTTTACATGCCTCGGACGAACCAGGCCAAAAATGTTCCATGCTCGTTTGAGGGTTGTCTCATAGAAAAACTTGATGCCGCACAGATAGATGGTGATAGTGCTCCGGGCAGACTTGCGCTCATTTATCAGGTACAGAAAGAAGTGCCGAACCTCCTCTTCGGCCAATAAGGCTGGAGAACGATTGTAATGCCTGGCCAATCTCTGCACAGCATCAACATAGCTCTTCTGGGTCTTCGGTGCGAACCCGGCAAGTTGTAAATCTTCCAGCATCCTTCGTCTCAACTCGGTCATAGTCTTTCTCCTCTTCATTGGGGTGCGGCCAAAGGCCACGAAGAAGGTAAGACAAAGAACATGCTAATTGAAGAGACAAAAAGGGCACCTCCGTGGAGATGCCTCTGGTTTGATGCTTTTGGTTTGGTTTTAAATTACCGCGCAGCGGTTTAGTTCAACAGGTAAAGTAGGGACGTTCGCAGGGGCGAACGGACGGACTATCTAACGGACGTCCTGAGGTCGATAAATAATATTCAAATTCCGAAAAAAACACGCTCCCAGTCTAGCTGCAACAGCCAGCAGCATTATCAGACGGCTCCACGACAGAAGGATCACAAGAAAATGCCGTCACCCGAAATCATTAACATCAACGAACTCATCTCAATTTGCCAGACAATCACGGCAACTCCAGACGACACCGACCTTCTTGCTGCATTGAATTCACGTTATCCCGACACTCCATTTAAACTCATTTCAAAGAGATCCGGACGTACCTGGGACGTCGGCATAATCGACGATACCGGCGCGAGGATCGCTGAAAACCTTGCCGCCTGGGTCAACCAGGAACTGGC
>CAIRND010000146.1 GCA_903879825.1 uncultured Geobacteraceae bacterium | reverse complement strand
TTTCTTCATCAGACCGTTATAGGCACTGACTCGGCTGTCAAGCTGAACCTTGGTATCAGTTGCTGCCTTATGGAACTCATCAATATTAGCTCCAATGGTGACATAACCAAATCCACGAGGCGTTTTGCCATACTTTCCGGTGTAATACGGAATAGTTGCAGCAGTAGTGAGTTTCCAGACGCCTGACCAGAGAATTGCGAAAGAGCCGGATCCACCGTATTTGGTAAGATCGTACCACCCCTGACATTGTGGTGCAAAGTTGAGATAACGACCGTCAAGGCCACGAATCCCCGCTTCAATCAGCTCTTTCGATGGTTTTTTTTCTCGACTTTGATGATCAAAGCTCGGTATTCCGGCAAGATATGTGCGTAATGGTTTCCCGCTCGCTTTCCATCCTTTATAGAGTGAATCCTCCAGCCAGGGCGTTTCATAGTCACCGGTTTCAGGATTAAAACCAATGATTGATTGATGTCGCGGATGTGCGATGGACCGGTCGAGATAATCCCACATGAAGGCGTAATTACCGTTGGTCGCATCGGAAATAGGGGTATAGCGGGCATCTGTCGGCATCAGGTTATCAGTAAAACGCATCACATGATCATGATCAAGCGCCAGAGTGATATAACCAACGATTGAGCCACCTTTAACAACCGGTGTTGCCCATCGGATAATACCTTTGAAGCGTTTACCAATAGGATTTTCTTTGCCGGAATACGCTTCTTCCTGCGGGGTGAAACTAACTTTTGCCTTTGTGGCCGCTTCGGGTGTTGCCGTCCCATAATAGTGAGATCTGACATACGGACCAATGACATCAGAGACGTATATTTCTCCGGGCTTGAGTCGTTTGAGTTCAGCAAAGTAGTTTTCTACTCTGGCATAGGTATTTTTTCTCTGTGCAACATTACGAAGTTCCCGGGAAAGTAATCCGGTAGCGGATACCTTTATTTTTTCCTGGCCATTCAGATCGACAAAAGTGATTTCGTGATACAGTGGCCGCTCTACCCGTTTACCAAGCTGCAGTGGTGGCCGATAATTGAAATCCTGCTTGTTTTCCGGATTTTCCGGCGCAACAATTACAGATTTGAATGAGGGAACATCGACAGGTACCCAGGATTTCCCGTCGGAGGCCAAGACCCATTTGCCGGGATCAATCAACTCACTGGTCCGATTGCGCAAAAACTGCTCAAAGAAATCCTTGGAGGGCTCCATGGCAGCGGCAAGCAAAATATCCTTGTCACGCGCCTTCAGAAATGCGGCAACAGCCAAAGCGGTGTCTGTGGTAAGACGCTCTATGCCTTCGCGTGACTTGAGATCAAGTGCGCGCACAGACTCCTTCGCCATTACATCACTCAACGTTCCCACCGTCTCGCGCACGCTGGTAGCCATTTCTGTACTACGTTTCGATACCTGATCACCAAGCTGGACAACCCCCTGCCATGCCAGCAGGGACAGCATCAAGAGTGGAATCACTTTGATGAAGATAAAAAGCAGTATCAATTTGGTACGCAAGCCAAGTCGTTTCAGAAGCGAAAACATCATACCCCCGACTGTAAAAAGCTATTCTATAACGAAGTATTCAGGCGCACACTTTAAGTCATATTGACACACCATGTCAACCGGCATAGATGGCAATAATAAGAATTTAATTTTAAAACATTACTTGAACGCGGTTAAACGGAGAAAGGCCAGCTAAAGTGCCGGCCCTTCTACGTTTAAAAGTTCAGTATTACTCGACTTAAAGCATGGTTTTTTTGATTCGTGGCGTGAGTGGAACAGTTGCCTTCTCCGATAGTTCAACAAAAAGTCGACTGCGATAGCCAACATCCCTGGCAAGTTTCACCGCTGAGTTGATAGCACGCTCAGCCTCCCCCATCCTCGTCGTAACAACTCTGGCAGAAAGGCGCGCCTTGCTACATGTTTCGACCAGAGTAAGCAGTGTTACCCATTCACACAGCTCCTCAAAGCGTTCTTTGTTGAACCATTCCATCCCTTCACTCTCATGATGCAGTACAAAAGTTTGGCACGCTTCAAGAGCGAATAGGCTCTGCATCTGCTTCAGGTGGCTCTCGGCAACGCCCCGTTCATCCGAGCGCCACCACCCGAGCAGTGCGGAGAGCAGTTCGATAGCACGACTGCTGAACCCTGGGTCGCCATCCCGATGGAGGTACTTCCGCAGGGTATAATCAAGCCCCCGACTCACCGGATCCAGCGAAGTTTCACGCAGTATCAGCCACGTCAGCAGGAGCGATTCAGCCGCCTGATCAGAGAAACCTGCCGTCAGCCGGAGTTGAAATGATCGGGCGTCACTCGCACTGGTCGTGTGTTTTTTAAGTTCGGTAAAGCTGCACAATACCGTGGAGGCGATACTTTTCTTCCGCGGCATCTTTCGTGTACCCTTAACGCTGGACGCACGGGGTTTGTCTTTTGGTAGCGTACTCAGCCGGTCTGCGTCCACACTTTTCAAGAACAGGTCAATCGCCTGCTGCAGCAGCACATCAGTTGCAGCGTCGTCACTCTGCTCGCCCTCTCCATATTGCAACTCAAGAACACTCCGGAATGCTGTGTTCAGCTCACGGTACCGCAACTGCTTGCACTCTTCTTCAAGCGAAGCAACGCCTGAGCCGTTCAGATGCGCATGCAACATTTTCCAGGAACCAGCCTGATCATCGCGGATTTCCCTGAAATCCATGAATACGTGGAATTGATATTCTTTGAGTTCGACATACAGACCCTGCTCACGAAGTTCGCGAGCCGAACGAAGGTATTCCAGCCCCTCGGTTTGGTCCCGAAAAGCCAGATAACAATCTGCTTCATCAGGCGCAGCAAGTGCAGCGGCAAGCGATGTCCTCTCGAGGCGCCCCCCTTCTCCCTCACCGGCGGCCAGAAAAGAAACTGATTCCCTGATCCAGCCGGAAGTTGTTGAATGACTGTTATGGTACAGTACAAGTGCCCTGTGTGCGTCAACACGGTTGGAATAGGCAAATACATTTTCATCCACTTTGTCGCCGGCGTGAAAGTCATACAACACAAAATTTTCTGATCCGGAGAACAGCCAGCGGCGCTGCAGCAACGGGAAAATATACATTTCATGGCCGCGTACCAAGCCTTCATCCACCTGCTCATCCCAGTAAGCGCGCTTGTATTCCATACCATATTTTTCGTGAAAGCCCTCAATCTGACCGTGGCCGAACATCGGCAGCCCCGGCATGGTAGCCAGCAGGACACAGGCGCCGAAATACTTGCCTTGTGAACCAAACTGGGCAACGGCCGTCTTTTCGTCCGGATTGTTCATGAAGTTAACGAAACGTTTGAGGATTTCGTGATTGAATTCCAGTACGTTTTTGATCGTGGTGCGGTACTTGGCATTTTCCTCCATTTTAAGCATATTCATAAAGGCACTGTTATAAACACGATGCATACCAAGCGTCCTGACGAAATACCCCTCCATCATCCAGAAGGCCTCTGCCAGAAGTAGTGTACCGGGTGCTTCGACCGCCACACGATCTACGACCTCACGCCAGAACTCCACCGGAAAAACCGCATTGAATTCATCTTTGCTCATACCATGTTCAGCACGGGACGGGACGCCACCGCCAAGACCGCGCAATGGAAACCAGAGGCGCTGATAATGCTTCTTGGCCAGCGTCATCGCCGCATCGAAGCGGATAATAGGGAAATTGCGGGCTACGTGCAAGATGGTCTGAATGACCGCTTCACGCAGCTCTGGGATGAGATAATTAAGCTGGGCGGTATCGTTCCAAGGGATGCTGGTACCATCATTGCCATGATAAATGTAGCGGGTACGGCCACTGTTCCGGTCATAATGCTTGAACACCACGGCAGCATCGCTCTTGTTCCAGTAACCATCTTCAACCTGCAGAGTGACTGATTCATCTGAGGAGAGGTCTTCTCCAGTGAACTGATAGGTGGGAAACGGGGGGTATTCCGTCTGAACAAACCAGTCCGGATGCTGCATTACCCAACGGGAATAAATACCGGTGTGATTCGGGACCATATCACTGGCAAGCCGGATTCCACGGAGACCGGCCCGTTCCCGCAGGTTTGCCAGTGCTTCCCAGCCACCAAGATCGGCGGCAACTTCGTAATCGTAAAGTGAATAGGCCGAGGCAATCGCATCCGGATTGCCGCAGATCTGTTTGATCCGCTGCGATGCGGGTGAACGCTCCCACAGCCCGATCAGCCAGAGGCCGGAAAAACCGCAGCGTGCCATCCGGTCGAGTTCGGCATCCGGCACCTGATCAAGGCGGGTTATCGTGTAACCATGAGTACGGCTCAACTGATCGAGCCAGATATAGACCATCTTGGCCATCAGGACGACGTGCGCCATCCAGTTGGCATCCGGTGAAAAATGCTCATAGGCGGGATAATCAATACCGTGAAATACGGCATCTGTTCCTGCGGAACCGGAGGCAGCAGCATGCTGTCCGGCACGCCGGAATTCCAGAACAGGAGCCGGTCCCGGCTCACCGCCGCCACCACCTCGTTCCCTCTGCTCTTCCTGATAAATATCCAGAGAGATCTCAACTTCATGCAGCAGTTCAGGCGGCAGAATGCCCTGCCACTCACCACGGAGGTAGGCAACCTGACCGGCCAGAGAAGCGGGAGAGGCGGTGATTGCCGCCATAAGGGCTTCCATCAGGGTGCACCCTTTTTCAGCAAGAATCGGCCCATCTTTCAAAGCATGGTCAAAGGCCTGAATAATGCTGGAGTACTGTGATGATGCCGCAAGAGCCCGGTCATCCACCAATTCGCGAAAACTGTCGATCGCCGGATTGGCAGAGGCCAGTCTCAGCAATAACATTTCCCTCAGCAACTGATGAGTGCGCAGAGTGCTGTTGAGGCTATCAGCCAGCCAGCCAGCCGGTTCAACCTTTCCCTGCAGAACCGGCGCAGGGGGGAACAGCTCCACAAAACGCCGGGAAGTAGTCCGCAATTTTTCACCGGCCGGGTCAAAACCATCCGTTTTCACGGCACTAATCAGGAGTGATGATTCCGGCGCCTTGGCAACACCGTCAATAAGGTAGCGCAACGCTTTTTGAAGGGAAGCATACAAGTTCAGTTCTCCGGCGTGAACTATTGCAGAACCAGGAGAACGGCCGTTGTTCAGCTTGAATGCGAGTTGCCTGAAGAACTGTATCTGAGGGATGCCGCGCTCTTTGATGCCTTGCGAAAGAGGGCCAAGGCCAAGAGAACGCCAGTGGTGGTTGGTAATTTGTATATCGTAGGGAAAGTAGGAATCTGTGCCGCTCGGAGCTGTCATAATTTTTCCAGTCGCGGATTGCGGGATGTCAGAATTTTTAATTATAATGGGTAACCTGGTATCAGCGAACCGCTACTTTTTGGCTGGCGTCTTGGCGCCCCCGGCGGCTTTCGTCGTGCCTTTTGCTTTTGACTTTTTAGAACCTTTTTTACTTTTCTTACCCTTTTTTATCTTATTTTTACCACCCTTCGTAATTTTGCGCGGTTCAGGATTGAATTCATCCCGAATATTATTAAGCAAAACGGAGGTTTCTTCCATAGTCGGATCAGCTTTTTTTGCCGCTTCGAGAGTCTCTTTTGCCTCACTGAGTCGGCCTGTTTTCATATAGAGACGCCCGAGCGCATTAAGCGCCCTGGCATTATCAGGCTTCAGTTCAACAGATTTTTTGTATGTAGCTATTGCATTTTCGTATTCCTTTTTGAAGTCGTAAATCAGTCCCAGTTTATAGTGATTGACGGGATCATCAGGACTCAAATCGACCGCTTCTTTTAAGAGAACGGTGATTTCGTCGTACTGCTTGTTCTTCACAAAAATTGAGATGAGGGCGGTACGTGCTTCATTGTCGTCCTTATGGATGGCAATGGCCCGTTTATAATGGCTGAGTGCTTTCTCGTTATCCCCCTT
>CAIRND010000145.1 GCA_903879825.1 uncultured Geobacteraceae bacterium | reverse complement strand
GCAGCGTTCGCAGGTACCACGAGCCGGGCGCAGGTTATGAACAGGAGTAGGAATAGGCGTCGGATACGTGCCGGTCAGGATAGAATAGAGCTGTCTGGTTCCGTTGATCTTGGCCTTAACGTAATAATCGAGACCAGAGCCAACGTGGCACTCAACACAGCGCACCCGCGCATGAGGTGAGTTCTGCCACGCGACATGTTCTGGCTCCATCGGTATGTGGCATACTTCACCGCAAAATGCGGTGGATTCAGTAAATTCAAATCCTTTGATAGTTGCAACTCCGATAACAGCAAAAAACACCACTGTTACAAGCGCAAAAAATGCGGTCAGACGCAATTTTTTCGGGTCATTGAAGTCCAGACGCGGCAGTGGCGGCAGATCAATATCAGGATTATCCCGATGCTTGCTCCGTGTGCGCCATGCACCAAAATAGGTGAGAACACCACCGAACAAGATTCCTGCGGGGAGGATAAAAAATGTTACGATTTCCAGGTACGGATTCTCAAACCCTCTTAAAGCCTGCAAAGCCAGGAACAACACGATCACCACGGCCGAGATCGCCGATGTGAGCATCCCCAGCAAGCTGATGACGTTCATGTAGTATTTTTCTGCGCTTACTCTTTTAACCGGTTCCATTCAATTCTCCTCTGTTACGTGGCATGTTGTGCGTAAATCTTCAAGACTGATCACAACGTCTTAGTCAGTTGTACGCATTTAAAGAGGTATCTGGTAGCACGAAGCCACTAATAATGCAATCTAAAATGACTTTCAGCGTCACCATGCGAACACCATTAGAATATGGTTTTTATTTAAATACAGCCGTTACTACTGGAGAACCGGTCCGGCAGATCATCTAACTTGTTGACAAGACCTTATGATGCAATTATTTTAAACACCGTTATATTTTTTTGAATATTTGATACTCTTGTTATTACTGCAATCAACTGAGTCAGCCATCATGCTTTCTTTTAGGATGACCCTCAGCAAAAATGTTTGAAGAGATCTTATTTGAATGGAACGGTAATTTCCTCCAATTTCACGTAACGCCACGCACCAACTATGACAGGGGGTAGAAATGACACAACCGGAACCAACGACTGAAGACCGCGAGAAAGAGTTAAAAGCCCGCTTACAGGCTATGGAACAGCAGCTTGAGCGGCTAACGGCACGTCTCGGTGATGGTGAAGCCGCCGGCAATGCCATCAGTTCCGCGGCGAGTGTCCCGCCACAAGAGAAGCACTATCCCCCCGAAGACATAGCTGACGTCTCTGAAGAGGTTCTCAACTGGGCAAGCCGCACCTCTCTGCTTCCGCGTCTTGCAGCACTCTGCTTTCTGCTTGTCGTCGCACTTATTCTCCGCACCATAACGGACAGTGGCCTGATCAACAAACTCATCGGTTCGGGCATAGGCATGAGCTACGCCGCTATTCTGATGATTGTCAGCTGGAACAGATACAGCAAGCAGAGCCCGCTTGCTCCTATTTTTGCTGCCTGCGGCGCGATATTAATGTCATCCATAGTCGTTGAGACACATAGTCATTTCAATTCACTTCCGCTC
>CAIRND010000144.1 GCA_903879825.1 uncultured Geobacteraceae bacterium | reverse complement strand
GAAGGCGGCTTGGATAAGATGCGTGAGGCTGGAGTTGTTCTTGTTGGTGGTCATACTGTTGAGGACAGCGAGTTGAAATACGGCCTGTCGGTAACCGGATATATTCACCCTAGTCATATTCTGACCAAAAAAAATCTGCAAGTGGGTGACAATCTTATTCTCACCAAGCCTGTTGGTACCGGTATTATCACAACGGCAATTAAAGCAGGGCTTGCTGATCAGGTCTTGACGGATAAAGTGACTCGTGCCATGGCGACGTTAAACCGGGATGCTGCCTTGGCCATGATGGATTTCGAGGTACACGCGTGTACAGATATCACTGGGTTCGGCTTTCTAGGACATCTGGCTGAAATGGTTGTTGGGTCGGGCGTCGGTGTTCGTATTAGATCTTCGCAGGTGCCTCTATATTCCGAGGCACTGGAGTGGGCAGCTATGGGATTGATTCCTGCTGCCGCTTACAGCAACAGAAACTATAGAGGGTCTTTTATCGATTTCGGCTCAGAAGTATCACAGAACGTTCAGGACCTGCTCTTTGACCCCCAGACATCAGGTGGACTGCTTATTGCGGTTGCGGCAGGTGATTCAGAGTTACTTGTTACTGCGCTGAAAGCCAAGGGGATAGCCTGTGCTGCTATTGTCGGTGATGTGATTGCAGAACCGGCAGAAAGAATTATTGTAGATTAGAACAGTAGCGAGTCGATGAATTAGATGAGACTTATGTGGAGGATTGTATGGTAATCAAATTAGATTGCCGTGGTATGGATTGTCCAGCTCCGGTGTTGACTGTCAGAGATGCTCTTGAAAAGGAGTCTCCTGTAACCATAACGGTGAGTGTTGATAATGAAGCCGCCCGACAGAATGTCAGCCGCTATCTGGAACATAAGAACTATAGCGTCAGCTTCATGCAGATTCAAGATGAGATTCGTGTCGTTGGTACAAAAAACGAGGGTGACTGCACACCTGAGATTGAGTCCTTGGCTCGTGAAGCTATAGAGAACCAGTCAAGTCACAAAAAAATCATGGTTCTCGTCACGGGTATTCATATGGGGCATGGCGATGATGGCTTAGGTGATATGCTTATGTTTAACTTTATTAAAACGCTAAAAGAGATTGGGCCAGATCTTTGGCGCGTAGTATTTGTAAATAGTGGCGTTAGTTTCACAGCAGAGGGTTCAGAGGCTGTGCCAATCTTACAGGCGTTAGTCGTGGATGGAGTTGAGATTCTGGCGTGCGGCGCATGCCTTGCTTATTTCCATCTTCTGGATAAAATCAAGGTTGGTGAGGTGACAAATATGCTTGAAGTTGTGACCGGTATGCAATGTGCTGACAGTGTAGTTACAGTCTAAATATTGTACGCAAAATAATGATAACAATCAAAACTTTGGAAAATAAAAATGCCTGAAAAAATATTATTTACTCCCGAAATGATTGATAGTCACTGCCTGATAGATGTGAGAACTCCTCTGGAATTTAATGAAGATCACATTCCTGGCGCACACAATGTTCCGCTTCTCACAAACGAAGAACGGGTTGAAGTCGGTACAATTTATAAACAGATCGGGCCAATTGATGCTCGCAGGAAAGGGCTCGAGCTGGCCTGTCCTCGCTTCTACGCCATTGTCGATGAGATAATTACTTTGGCTGCTGGTCGGCCTATTGTTATCTATTGTTGGCGTGGAGGTCTGCGTAGTCTTTCCGTGGTCATGCTGGTCGAAATGTCTGGAATACCGGCCAGGCAGCTTGCAGGTGGCTATAAAACTTTTCGCGCTCATGTGATAGATTATTTTGAAAAGTGTAACCTACCCGCACCTCTCACCGTCATGCACGGGATGACCGGCACTGGCAAGACAGAGTTCATTAATGGTCTTAATCCCGCAAAATGGTCTGCCATCGACCTTGAAGGCATTGCCTGCCACAGGGGGTCTGCTTTCGGCGCTCTCGGACTGGAACAAGATTTTACCCAAAAACATTTTGAAACGGTTCTGTGGAATTTCTTCAGGCGGTTACCGGTTGGCAGGCCGATAATTCTGGAGGGAGAGAGCCAACGTATCGGTAAATATTCATTGCCAGGGTGCTTGTATCAGAAGATGGCAGAGAGCTGTAAAATCTGGTGCTACGCATCTATTGAAACACGAATAGAACGGTTAACCGCTGAGTATGCCCGCCCTGAATACAAGGCCGATATGCTTGATGCTCTTGAACGCATCAAAAAAAAGTTGGCGGGGAACCGTTACACCGAACTTAAAACTAGTATAGAAACCTGGGACGTGGCAGGGATAGCCAGAGGATTGATTGAAGGCTACTACGACAAAATGTACTACAAACATCGCCCCTGGACGCCTGATCTGGAGTTGCCTTTTGAGGACTTAAGGCAGGCTGAAGCTGAACTGGGAAAATTTCTGGACACCCATTTGCACCCTCCCGTTTGCACGATGGACGTTTAAAAACGAATAGATTCAATCGCATTAGTGTTTACTTCGTTTATTTCCCCGCCCCTGCACGTTTTCGGATACAGCTCCCGTCACCCGTAACTCTTTTTATAACGTCACAGACTATAAGTTACCCGTGGTGGAAGAATGTTTTTCCGCCATTTTCTGTCGATATTCGACAATGTCTTTTCTTAGAGAATGAAGTTTAGCGATCTTTTCGTCTACCATGTACGTATGCTTGTCCAAAACGGCAAGAAGTTTCGGAATCATTTGATTTGTCTCTTTTGCTTCACCATACGCTACATACAAGTCCTGCATCTCCTTGATGGTAAGTCCCATGTCTTTTAGCTTCAGGATGAATTTTATCCGTCTGACATAGTAGGGTGAATACCCTCGATTCGCTCCGTCAATCCGCTCTTCAGATTCAATTATCCCGACCTCTTCCCAGTAACGGAGCGTTCTTGTTGTTAAGCCGACGCTCTTTGCCAGATCGCCAATCGCTATAATCTGGTCGTTTTCCTCACTCATTAACATATTACCCACCTTTTAAATTCTCAACTCTGCAGACTGTTTTTATGTCCGAATGTCTGTTTTGTCAACAGGACAAACTAAAAAGAAAACAAAAACTGATAAAGAAGCTCTTCATGAGCTGTCAAATGTGAATGTGCACTAGTGTTCAGTGCCTGATTCCACAGATAATCTGCAGTGAAAGCTCATTTTAGAATAATATTTTATTTTTCGCTGACATGCACGTAAACGGCATGTATGTTCAGGCCAATTCAAATAGGTATTTGATTGTTTGAAACTACAACTTCATAAGGACTGTGTCTGATAACCCGCACAGCAAAATAATCGTGAAAGCTAAAAATATCGCGAGCCGGAGATGTAAAATATTTTAAAAAAGGAGGGTGCAATGGCAAAAGCAGGCTACAACTGGAGTGATATTGCGAGAAATCCGAAGTATCTGGAACTGAAGCGAAAGAAAAGAGTTTTTTTGTTTGGATGGTGGATTGCCGCATCAGCGTATTATTTCTCTCTGCCGCTTCTCGCCGGTTACTTTCCGTCATTGTTTGAAATTAAACTGATCGGAGTGATAAACTTTGGTTATTTGTTCATTTTATCTCAGTTTCTGGTCGCTATCTTTGTTGCCATGTACTACACGAAGGTGGCCAACAGAGACTTTGATCGACTGACTGACGAACTTGTACGAGAAATCCAATAAGGAGGAGGGGACACATGTTTACTAAATTTTTTACCGCACTAATACTGACACTTCTCCTGACCACGGTCGGGTTCACCGCAGAACCGGCCAAGTCTCTTGACCACGCGTCTGCAGCAAATCAGCCCTCTTCGTCAGCTCTGCAGGTGGCAACGGTTCCTCAGAGTCAGGCAGCGATTGTTGCTGTCGCGGCACCCGCCTCAGGTATGCCGACCAAGATCAAGCCGAACCGCACCATTACAATCAGTATGTTCTCGACGATTATCGGTATAACGCTTTGTGTTGTCATCTGGGCAGCCAGGCAGACAAAATCCGCTGCCGATTTCTACACGGCGGGCGGAGGCATAACGGGACTTCAGAACGGCTGGGCCATTGCCGGAGATTATATGTCGGCGGCCTCGTTTTTAGGTATGTCCGGCCTGATATCGCTGTATGGTATCGATGGCTTCATGTATGCGGTCGGCCCAATGTTTTCATTTATAGCTATTTTACTGGTTATCGCCGAACCTTGCCGCAATGCCGGTAAATTTACTCTGGGCGACATCCTCTCTTTCCGAACCGCTCCCAAGTCGGTGCGTGCTGTCGCAGCACTCTCTACCGTCACGGTGTCACTCTTCTATCTGATAGCCCAGATGGTCGGTGCCGGAAAACTTATGCAGGTGTTGCTGGATATTCCCTACCGGGTGTCGGTTACCGGCGTCGGAATCCTGATGGTTGGTTACGTCGTCTTCGGCGGAATGAAGGCGACCACCTGGGTGCAGATTATCAAAGCCGGATTGTTGATGAGCGGCACAGTCCTGCTGGCTTTTCTTGTTATTTCAAAGGCAGGATTTAATCCGGTTGGTTTCTTTGCGGACATTGTTGGCAACCCCCTTATTCAGGACCATGTCCGGGTTAACGTCCTCAAGGACGCCCTGCCTAAGGCTGGCTTTGACTATGGGCAGCGATTTATGGAGCCGGGACTGTTCCTGAAAAATCCACTTGACCAGATCTCACTCGGCATCGCCTGGGCGTTGGGCGCTGCCGGTCTGCCACACATTCTGATGCGTTTCTTTACGGTACCGAGTGCCAAGGAAGCTCGCAAATCCATCGTTATTGCACTGTTTATCAACAGCAGTTTCTTCTTTCTAATAAACATCATCGGTTTCGGAGCCGCTCTCTACCTCTCACCACAGTTGATCAGTTCGGTTGACAAGGGCGGAAACATGGCGACACTGCTTCTGGCGCAATTGTTGGGTGGCGGCGCCGGCTCTCTGGGCGGAGACATGTTCCTGGCTTTTATCTGTGCCGTGGCGTTCGCCACTATTCTGGCGGTTGTCTCCGGTCTCGTGTTAGCAGCCTCAGCAGCTATCGCCCACGATGTGTATGTAAATATTATCATGGATGGCAAGGCCGATCAGCATACGCAAGTCAAAGTAGCACGTATTACCTCACTGTTTGTCGGTGTGGCGGCAATCCTTATGGGGTTGGCGGCGGAGAAGGAAAACGTCGTGGCCCTGGTGGCATTGGCTTTTGCTGTCGCGGCATCGGGCAACTTTCCGGCGGTCATGCTGTCACTTTTCTGGAAGCGCTTTAATACGGCAGGTGTTATTTCCGCCCTGCTTGTGGGGACAATTTCGGCACTGGGATTGGTAGTGATTTCGCCCGTGATGACCTATCCGCAGAAGATTGCCGATGACGCCCAGAAAATTGTCTCCACCCTGGAAAAAAAACAGCTTGAGGGTGTCGTGCTGGCAGAAAAAGATTTGAAACTGATGGATAAGTCGCGTAAAGATTTCGAGAAAAATAATGGTGGGACTTCCATGGTAGGACTAAAAACGGCGATTTTCCCGCTCAAGAACCCCGGTATAGTTTCCGTGCCAATGGGTTTGATTGCAGCAATCATTGGAACATTTTTGTTCCGTGATCGCCGCGCCGAAGAGTTGTTTGACGAGATTGAGGTGCGTCAAATTACCGGTCTGGGTATTTCCCAAGCCAGTGATCATTGACGAAATAATGTACTGCAACCCTGCACGGTCAGAACCATGCAGGGTTGTTTTTTATGATTTGCGTAAAAATAAAAGTATAAAAGTTTGTTCACCACACGAATCTTTGTTTTTACCCGCTTGATTTGAATGTAAATGAAAAAATATATTGTGAGGCACGGTGATTGTGTTGCGAAGTGAGTCTCTCACCGATGTGAAAGGGGAATGTGTATGTCGAGTGCCGAATATGCCGGTGATGAAGGGGTTAGCCTCCTCTCTGCTTTAAGTAAGGAAGAACTTATAAAAATAATTGTCGATGATGCTAAAAACTGGCTTGCCCATGATGGAGTCTGGTTTCAAGCGGTTGAAAAACGTTATGGGATGGACATCGCGGTTGAAGTAGACACGGAGGCCTGGCGCTATTTTACGGTTATAGAAGCCCGTCGGATAATGGCACGTCTTGGGATTACACGTGGCGGCGGTATTCCGGCGCTTGTTGAATGTCTGAAACACCGGTTCTATGCCCGACTCAATCTGCAGGATGTTGTGGAACAAAATGATTCAAGGGTTATTTTCCGGATGCGTGACTGCAGGGTACAATCGGCCCGCAAACGGAAAGGGTTGGCCGATCACCCGTGTAAATCAGTCGGCATTGTTGAATACAGTGAGTTTGCCACAGCTGTTGATCCTCGTATCAAAACAAATTGTATCGCCTGTCCACCTGATGAACATCCTGAAACTTTTTGGTGCGCGTGGGAGTTTACTCTTGAAGCCTGAGATCCTCGTTCGTAATGGAGAAACTATATGAATTCTGTAGCCATAGAACCATACAAAACAGCTTATAAAGTCCGTATTGTTACCGCTACCAGCCTGTTTGACGGCCATGACGCAACAATAAACGTCATTCGCCGTATTCTGCAGTCTTCTGGCGCAGAGGTGATTCACCTGGGGCATAACCGCTCGGTTGAGGAAATCGTCACGGCCGCTATTCAGGAGGATGCCCAGGGGATTGCGGTTAGCTGCTATCAGGGAGGACATGTTGAATTTTTTAAATATATTGTCGATTTGCTTCGCCAGCGTGGTGAAGGACATATAAAGGTCTATGGCGGCGGCGGCGGGGTAATCGTGCCGGATGAAATAGCTGAGATCGAAGGGTACGGCGTCAGAAAGATCTTTTCACCTGATGATGGCCGCCGCATGGGTTTACAGGGGATGATTAATTTGATGCTGGAAGAATGCGATTTTTCTCTTGAACGTGACATTGCCGCAGAGTTCTCCCGGTTGGCACAGCAGGATGTTCGTGCCGTTAACACGCTGATAACTCTGGCAGAGCAGGCGGTTCACGATTGCGCCTCCGGGTACGCGGCTCTCCGGGGAACCATCAAGGGAATGGCACAGGATGTGCCGGTGGTTGGCATTACCGGAACGGGCGGTGCGGGCAAAAGCTCAATTACAGATGAGCTGGTGCTCCGTTTTACCCGCGATTTCCCTGACAAGAGTGTTGCCATCCTGGCTGTTGACCCCTCACGGCAGCGAACAGGCGGTGCTCTCCTTGGTGACCGGATTCGCATGAATTCGATTAATTCCAACCGAATTTACATGAGATCACTGGCCACCCGAGACTCCCAGACCGAACTATCGGCCGCTATTCAGGATGCAATAGACGTGGTACGGGCTGCCGGGTTTGATCTGATATGTGTCGAGACCAGCGGCATTGGCCAGGGTAATGCCGGGGTTGTGGGCGTCTGTGATGTTTCGCTTTACGTCATGACTTGTGAGTTCGGTGCCCCGACCCAGCTTGAAAAAATTGATATGCTTGATTTTGCCGATGTTGTCGCGATCAATAAATTTGAACGTAAAGGAGCCGAAGATGCTCTCCGTTACGTTCGTAAGCAGTACCGTCGTAACCGCAATCTCTTTGACGTTGCAGATGAGGCGCTGCCGGTATTTGGTACGATTGCCTCACAGTTTAACGATCCGGGCACAAATGTCCTGTACCGGGCGTTGCTGGATGCTATCAACGACAAAAAGGGCAGTAACTGGCACTCCTCTTTGCAGATCACTGAAAAAGAGAGCCTGAAAAAATATATTATTCCGCCGGATCGGGTTCATTATCTCGGTGAGATTGTACATGCCGTGCGCGGCTATCGCACACAGGTGCGTGATCAGATTGGTGTCGCGAGGAGGCTTTTTCAACTGACCGGTGCCCGTGAGGTTTTGAGTGATTCAGCGGCACTGGCTGAGGTTGATACGCAGTTGGCGATATTTGATTCCCGGCTCCATGAGGAACCGAAAAGAATCCTGCACGAGTGGCCGGAACTGAAAGCCTCCTATCGTCAGAATCAGCTGATTACCAGAGTCAGAGACAAGGAAATCAGGAGTGATCTCTATACTACGACTCTCTCCGGTACCCGTATCCCCAAGGTATGCCTTCCCGATTTTGCTGATTGGGGCGAAATTCTGCGATGGTGCATGTTTGAGAATGCGCCGGGTTATTTTCCGTTCACCGCCGGTGTCTTTCCGTTCAAACGGGCTGAAGAGGATCCCAAACGGCAGTTCGCCGGCGAAGGTACTCCGGAACGAACCAACCGCCGCTTCCATTATCTCTGCAAAGACGATGACGCCAAGCGGCTTTCAACCGCGTTTGACAGTGTGACTCTTTACGGTGAAGACCCTGATTATCCACCAGATATTTACGGCAAGGTCGGCGAGAGCGGCGTTTCAATTTGTACCGTCACAGACATGCAGAAGCTGTTTGCCGGCTTTGACCTGTGCGCTCCCAATACGAGCGTTTCAATCACTATTAACGGACCGGCTCCGATGATGCTGGCCTTTTTCTTCAATGCCGCCACCGAGCAGCAGTTGGATCTTTTTCGTGATAAAAACGGACGGGAGCCGTCTGAAGCCGAGTACACGGATATTCGCGCCTGTACCCTGCAAACGGTACGTGGCACCGTTCAGGCTGATATACTCAAGGAGGATCAGGGACAGAATACCTGCATCTTCTCGACAGAATTCGCCCTGAAAATGATGGGGGATATGCAACAGTATTTCATTGAACAGAAAATCCGTAATTACTATTCGGTTTCGATAAGCGGTTACCATATTGCTGAGGCGGGAGCCAATCCGATCAGCCAGTTGGCGTTCACCCTTTCAAACGGTTTCACCTTTGTTGAATATTATCTGTCACGTGGTATGAATATTGATGATTTCGCAGCCAATTTGTCCTATTTTTTCAGTAACGGTCTTGACCCGGAATATACGGTTATCGGTCGCGTCGCGCGGCGGATCTGGGCTGTTGCCATGCGGGAAAAATACGGTGCCAATGATCGCAGCCAGAAGCTGAAGTATCATATTCAGACCTCGGGTCGCTCGCTACACGCCCAGGAGATGGATTTTAATGATATCCGCACTACGCTGCAGGCGTTGATGGCGATTTATGACAATTGTAACTCGCTGCATACCAATGCGTATGATGAAGCGGTAACGACGCCAACTGAAGAGTCGGTGCGGCGGGCAATGGCTATCCAGATGATCATTACCAAAGAGTTTGGTCTGGTAAGGAATGAAAATTCACTGCAGGGTTCTTTTATCATTGAAGAGTTGACCGATCTGGTGGAGGAAGCCGTTATGGCTGAATTTGAGCGAATCGATCAGCGAGGCGGGGTGCTTGGTGCCATGGAGACTCAGTATCAGCGTTCCAGAATTCAGGATGAATCAATGCTGTATGAACATAAAAAACATAATGGTGAACTCCCCATCGTCGGCGTCAATACTTTCCTTAATCCACGTGCCGACGAAGTTGGCTTCAATGTCACGGGAGAACTGGCCCGGGCTACCAGAGAGGAAAAGGAACAGCAGATCCAGAATGTGCGGGCGTTTCATGAACGGCACAAGGACAAAGCGCCGGCTGCACTTGCGCGGTTGCAGGAAACGGCTATTGCCGGCGATAATATTTTTGCCGAGTTGATGGAAACCGTCAAGGTTGCCTCGCTGGGACAAATCAGTCATGCACTGTATGAAGTTGGTGGGAAATATAGACGGAACATGTAGGGGGTTTTATGCCCATAATTTATATTCGGAGATACGACCATGCTGACATATGCAGAGGCAATGCAGAGAGTAACAACCATGCAGGCGCAATTGCAGGCCAGGGGGGTAGATGGCGCGCTGTTTATCTTCCCGATTGATGTCTATTATTTTTCCGGCACCCGCCAGAACTCCACTTTGTGGGTGCCGGCAACCGGCGAGCCGATTTTGATGGTGCGCAAGAGCCTGGCCCGTGCCCAGGTCGAGAGCGTTCTAACCGATATACGATCGTTTCCGTCGAGCAGGGAGTTTCCTGCGCTGTTCGGAGAACAGGTGCAGAAAATTGGCTTTACCTTTGATGTTGCGCCGGTTCAACAACTTAATTATTACTCAAAGTTGCTTCCGGGGCGTGAATTTGTCGATATCTCTGCGATAAATCGCGAGGTCCGCTCGATCAAGTCAGCGTATGAAATTGAACAGCTTCGCGTATCTGGTCGCAGTCTTTGCTCGGTTTTTAAACAGGTGCCGCAGTTTTTAAAAGCCGGTATGCGTGAGCTTGATCTGGCGGCAGAGTTTGAACATCGCCTCCGCACGGCTGGTAACGAAGGATACATTCGGATGCGCGCCTTCAACCAGGAACTGTTCATGGGGTTGGCACTTTCGGCCGGAGCCGCCTCCTATGGTTTCTTTGATGGTGCTGTTACCGGGCGTGGACTTTCAAACGCTTCGCCGCAGGGGGCATCAACGCAGGTTATTGGTCATAATGAACCGGTCTTTTTGGATTATACCGGGGTATTTAATGGCTATATAACCGATATGACCCGTATGTTCGTGATCGGTACACTTGACCCGGAACTGCAGCACGCGTTTGATCTGTCTCTTCAGATTCAGCTGCATCTGCAAAAAGCTCTGAAGCCGGGCGCTATCTGTGAAGAGCTGTTTCAGCAGGCGGTTGAAATTGCAGATAAAGGCGGGCTTGGTGCCAATTTTATGGGTATGCCGGGTGAACAGGCCCGTTTTGTCGGCCATGGCGTTGGTCTGGAACTGGACGAATTTCCCGTACTGGCTCAAGGTTTTAAGATGCCGTTGCACTCCGGTCAGACGATTGCAATTGAACCAAAGTTTGTTTTTCCCGGCAAGGGGGTTATCGGCATTGAAAACACATTTGCCGTGTCGAATTGTGGTGGTGAAAAAATTACCGATATTGATGATGAAATTGTTTTCTTGTAATACTTAAAATGACGTTACAATTTTGGTTGACGTGAACGTAAGCAAAATATATAGTCCGGCACACAAAAGAAGATTTGGAGGTGTATATATGGAAGAAAATGTCTATATCGTCGATGGCATGAGGACGCCTTTTGGCTCTTTTGGAGGTGTGCTGTCGGATGTTACCGCCCCTCAGTTGGCGGCGACCGTTATAAAGGGGATCCTGAGCCGCACTAAGTTACCGGTTGACGCGGTGGATGAAGTTATTCTCGGACAGGTGCTGAGCGGTGGCTGCGGTCAGGCTCCCGCCCGTCAGGCTATGCGGGCGGCCGGATTGCCGGATACCATACCAGCCCTGACGATTAACAAGGTGTGTGGCAGCGGTCTCAAAGCGATAATGCTGGCAAGTGACTCGATACAGTTGGGTAACGCCGGGATAGTCTTAGCCGGTGGTATGGAAAATATGTCACTGGCACCATATTTTCTTAAAAAAGCCCGTAACGGTTTCCGTATGGGTAACGGAGAAATCTTTGATCTGATGATTCATGACGGTCTGACCGACCCGTATACCGGTGTCCATATGGGCGATATTGGGGAAACCAGTGTTGAACGTAACGGCATAACCCGGGAAGAGCAGGATGGACTTGCAGTACGTTCCTATCAACGTGCTCAGGCGGCAATAAAAGGCGGCATATTTAAAGATGAAATTGCTCCGGTAGTCAAAAGCGTTCGCGGCGTTGATACGGTAGTTTCTGAAGATGAAGAGCCCTTCAAGGGTACTATTGAAAAAATCACCTCCCTGAAACCGGTTTTCAAGAAAGATGGCAGTATTACCGCCGGCAACGCCTCGTCCATTAACGATGGCGCCGCACTGCTGCTTATGGCCGGTGCTGCAGCGGTAAAAAAATATAACCTGACGGCAAAAGCCCGCATTGTTGCTTCAGCCACCAGCAGTCTGCACCCCGGGTTCTTCCCGGAAGCCCCGGTGACCGCCATACAAAGAGCGTGCGACAAAGCGGGGTTGAAAGTCGAAGACATCGATCTGTTCGAAATCAACGAAGCCTTTGCTTCGGTGCCGCTGATTGCAATCAAAAATTTAAATCTGGATCCTGACAAAGTTAATGTTAACGGCGGCGCCTGCGCTATCGGTCATCCGATTGGTGCCAGTGGTGCCCGTCTGGCGTTGACGCTTATCCGTGAACTGCATGCACGCAATGTACGCTATGGTCTGGCCACGCTCTGTATCGGTGGCGGTGAAGCTGTTGCGGTAATTTTTGAGAAAATATAGGGAGACTTGAATGATTACAACAGTTGGCGTGCTCGGCGCAGGACAGATGGGCAACGGCATTACTCATGTTTTTGCTCAATACGGTTATCAAGTTATTCTGTTTGATATTGCTCCGGCCCAGTTGGAAAAAGCGCTTAAAACTATCGGCCAGAATCTGGAACGACTGGCTAAAAAAGGGGCGATATCGGAGGCACTGGTTGGGGAGACGCTCGGGCGGATAACAACCTCTCAGGATATGAATGCCCTTACAGATGTGGATATTGCCATTGAGGCGGTGACTGAAAATGAGAAGCTTAAACTGGATATTTTTCGTACGCTTGATGGCATTGTAAAAGAGGGTGCCATCCTGGCGTCTAATACCTCGTCAATTCCCATTACCAAGATCG
>CAIRND010000143.1 GCA_903879825.1 uncultured Geobacteraceae bacterium | reverse complement strand
TTCCTGATATTTGCGCAAACGCTTGGCTACTTTTTTCATTTCTGGAAGCCGTGAACGCATAGCTCGTTCCAGCCAAATATCCAGAAACCTTTTTGCTCCCCAGCGGGTCTTATATGTCCAGAAGTGCTGGAAGGACTCCTTAAGCAAATAACAGCGAACTGTTTTTAAGTTGTATCTAAGCAAATCCTTGAGTTTGGCCAGTTGTGATGCTTTTTGTTTCTTTTTGCCTTTAAGCAAACACCAGCGCGCTTTCTCAAGGATCGGCTCATAACCATCTCGTTTGATCTGAGCCGCTTCTTCACGCCGCGTCTGATCAACGGCAAAGTTCAAATATTGCGCGACATGAAAACGATCAAGAATATGCACACTGTGTTGCAGTTTGCGCTTGATCACTTTTAAATACGGTTTCCAAAGATCGCTGCACACGGTCTTGATTTGATCCGTATGACCTTTAAAACGATAAAAGAATCTTAGCAGTGTCTTGGCTGTCCGATCTTTACCAACGAACAGCAAACGACGACAATCAGCGTCGATCTGGTAAACAAGCGTCAAATATTTATGGCCAACTTGATACTGTATTTCATCAACCCCAATCGCGCTGATGCCTGTAAGGACCCGATGCTTAAGACCATACTGGACAACATATTCAACTGACTCAAAAACATTGCGCCAAGGGACTCTGAATTCTCTGGCTGTCGCATCCCAGGACAGCATCTTGGCCCAATAGGCCAGAAAGATTTTAAACGGTTCGCAGATCGGGCTCTTACTATCGGCCCAGGGTATCCGTTCAACGATGACCCCATGCTGCGGACACTCTACGCGCCGTGGTTGATAAACGAACTCGATATCATATCCCCATAACGGGATGAATTTAAACCGTCGCTTTTTGAGTCGATCATAACCGGGAGATTCGTGGCCGCAGGCACTGCATAGACCGCGACTCCCTTTACGCGTTGTGATCTCAATGCTTATTACCTTTCCTGCCAGACTCGTTTTTCCGTAGACGAACTTCTTGACAGGATAGCAGTCGTTCAGTAATGTCTTGATAAGCATTGTTGGGTTTCCCAGAGGTTGAATGCGTTTGGCGATTCATTCTAACCTACTGGCCAACAATGCCTATTTTTTACCCACAAATTCTGTCAAAGAGCCATTTTTATTTCAAATCATTTTTATTCATTTGAACTTATTCCGTCAGTAAAAGCACTGTTCCTCGTTCGAAATTCCATATTACCAATTTCTAATACTTGCCATGAGCAAACAAAACAACAAGAAATCACGTTAAAAAGAAAAGCTCTCTACTTGCGCAGAGAGCTTCTTTTGAATTTAGTGTCCGTTAAAAGCGGGTCAGCTCAATGTGTCCCAGTTATTTTCTACCAAGTGATTATTTAAACTGTTCTTTGACTACAGGATTCCCGCCTTCATCAAATTCCTTTATATCATAAGGTTGCCCATCCCGATATTTCACATCATATTTTATAACACCGTTTTCGTAATAATTCTTGAATGCCACTGGAACCCCTTGTGCATACTCTGTAATCCCCGATATTTTTCCATTCTCAAAATAATCCTTTGCCTCCCCGGAAAGCTTGCCATCCTTAAAATATTGTTCAGTCTGAAGAGTTCCACTTTCATAAAAATCCCTAATAAAGCCAACCCCTTGTTCATCTATCTGAAT
>CAIRND010000142.1 GCA_903879825.1 uncultured Geobacteraceae bacterium | reverse complement strand
CTTCACGATCAGCCCTTTCAGGAGCTGCTTCATCGTCCCGGCTGCGAGGCCGAGATCATGACTGCGATCCGTGCACTGGAGGAATCAAACATAAGGAGGTAGCCGTATCATGGCGCAGGAACTGTTCTCACCGAGTACCCTGATTCTTAGTGCCACGCTGCTGGCCGCCATTTCCGGTGTCCCATTGCTGCTCCCCTGGCTGTGGAGTGCTGCCCGTGCGCAGTTGATGTCAATCACATTGCTGGTTACGGCATCAACTATGGGCCTCTGCGGCGCGATTCCGGTACTGATCTCCGGTCACACCACTCTGTTTGAACTCTGCTGGACGCTTCCCTTTGGACCTGCCCAATTTGGCGTCGATCCCCTGTCTGCCTGGTTTTTACTGCCCATCTTCCTTATCTCCGGCTGTGCCGCTCTCTATGCGCGTTGTTATTGGCATGCCGATCACCACCCCGCCACCGTTGGCAAAATGACCTTTTTTTTCGGTCTGATGACCGCCGCCATGAGCGGGGTTGTGCTGGCCCGTGATGGTATCAGCTTTCTGTTCGCCTGGGAGATAATGGCTCTATCCGCTTATTTTCTGGTCTCGACTGAAGACGAAAAGCCTGAAGTTTGTGAAGCGGGCACACTCTATATGATTACCACGCACACCGGGACACTCGGCCTGTTTGCGCTCTTTCCCCTGTTACATCTGCTGACCGGTTCCTGGTTGTTTCCTCAGCCAACCTCACTGAATGCATCATCTGGTCTCTCCATAGCCATTTTCCTGGTTGCACTATTTGCTTTCGGCTTGAAGGCGGGAATCATGCCGCTCCACGTCTGGCTCCCGTCTGCTCATGCCAACGCTCCGAGCCATGTTTCTGCCGCCATGTCAGGGGTGATCCTCAAAATCGGGGTGTATGGTCTGATAAGAACACTTTCTTTTTTTTATGGCGTACCGCTCTGGTGGGGATGTGTCGTGCTGGTTATGGGGGTCGTTTCCGGAGTGATAGGTGTGGCGTTCGCCATCGGGCAGCACGATCTCAAACGGCTGCTGGCGTATCACAGTATAGAAAATATCGGCATTATTTTTATGGGATTGGGGGTTGCGCTGGTTGGCCAGCAGATTGGCTCGCCGACCATGATGCTGCTCGGTATGAGCGGTGCGCTGCTGCACGTTCTCAATCACGCCATATTTAAAGCGCTGCTTTTTCTTGGCGCCGGCTCGGTTATTCATGCTACCGGCAGTCGTGAAATAGATCTGATGGGAGGGGTTGCGCGGCGTCTTCCCGCTACGGCGCTGCTGTTTGGCATCGGTGCGGTGGCTATTTGTGGTCTGCCCCCGCTTAACGGTTTTGTCAGTGAACTGTTCATCTATCTCGGCTTGTTTCAGGGGATTCAAGGGGAGGGTGGGGCGGTCGCCGTTGCCGTTTTGGCCATTCCGTCACTGGCACTGGTCGGTGGGCTGGCGGTGGCCTGTTTTGTCAAAGTGTATGGCATCGTGTTTCTTGGTGTACCCCGCACAGAAGCGCATCGTGCAGAGCATGAAGCCGGATGGCAGATGCTAGCACCGATGGTGGTGCTGGCTGGGTTGTGCATCGCCATCGGCCTGGCACCCGGATTAGTGGCGGGAACGCTGCAGCGGGTCAGCCTGACAGTTCTGCCGGCGAAGTTCGAGGCGGTGGGGCCAGTCTTGAATGGTGTGGTGCCACTGACGATGGTAACCATATCCGGAGTTATCCTGCTGGTCATTATCGTCCTTGTTGCACTCTGGTATCGGCGCCGATTGGCGGCAACTGGCAGTAGTGAAACTGCTACGTGGGGCTGTGGCTATCAGCGTCCGACCCCCCGGATGCAATACAGCGCCTCATCCTTTGCTGAGCAGCTGACCTCCCTGTTCACCTTTGTCCTGAAACCGCACAGTCACCGTTCGGGTACCACTGCGGGCCTCTTTCCTGGAGTAAGCCGTTTTTCCAGTCACATTCCGGAAGTGGTGCTGGAATTAGTGTATATACCGCTACTGAAGCGTCTCTATCAGCGTTTTTCCGCTGTACGCAGGCTGCAGAGCGGTATTCTGCAACAGTATGTACTCTACTCTCTCATTACCTTGATTGCACTGTTGGTAGCCAGTTCCTTCTAATTGCGGGAATAAGGAGGCAGCACCATGAATCCGACCGGCAACATTCATAAAGAGCCAATCGCAAGCCGTATAAACTGGGTGTTTGATCTGGCGCAGAGATACTCGGCTGAGTTTTGTTCCCCGGAGGCATTTCTTGCCAGAGAACGGTATCTTGCACTGCACCCGACCGCCATTGCGGTACTAAAATGCATGGACGGACGTATCAATATTCCGGTCGCCACCAAGACACCTCCCGGCATCATCCAGCCTTTCCGCAACCTGGGTGGGATGTTCGATATGGGATGGCCCCATCTTGGTGAGGTACTGGCTCAGTATGTCCAGCGTATGGTAAGAAGTGGGCGGAGAGTATTGATCCTGATCACCTATCATTTTTCGCGCGGAGACGTTCACCGGGGCTGTTCCGGCTTCGGCTGCAATACGGAAGCAGCAATAGCTCATACACGCCAGATCCAGCGGCAGATGGAAGCTATTTTCGGGGCGGGCCATGACAGCGTTTACCCCCTTATCTGCGGCTTTGAAACTGATGAGGATGCACTGCTGCTGCACAGCCCCGACGGCCACATTCTGGATCTGTCCGGTGACATGACAGTGGAGGATCTTGCAGCTGAGCTTGCGCTCCGTTTCCATGATATGCCTCATGAAGTGAGAAGTGATCTACTGCCGCTGCTGGCTGGCAACCTTGCCCACATTACCGGGTTACGTCAGGAGAAGCGTGCGCTCACGGTCGAACATCGGGAGTGGATGATCTGTCTGGGACGCGGTTTTGACTTCCTTCATACTCCCAACCTGGCTCTGATTATCGGGCCGTACAGTCCCGACCTGTCTGATCCGATCCGCAAGGCGGCGGCAATTATCGAAAACAATATGGCGGCCGGGAGAATACCCGATGACGGCTTCCTGTTGCTTGCTTCGGTGCCGTATGATGAAATCGGAGTTGACCGGGCCCGCGCCGTGATGAAATCTCATTTTCTTTCCCAGTTTGCATCCGAAGTGATTGAACGCGAGTTTCCGGATCTGGCCGTGAAAATGATGAGGCGTACAGCGGTACTTGACTGGAATTCGCGCAGGATAGAGGCGTTATCCGAAACGAACTAAGGAGCCGCAAATAAATAAAATGGACATCCAGAATATTGAGTTTTGTGATGGCTGGGCGTCTAAATGTGCCAGAAATATGTACCACGACCTAGTCTGGTTATGTTATACGTATTACGTTTTTCAGCAGTGTTTATAGACGGTTAAGTGCAAGGAGAGCGCACATGAGAACGCAGACAAAATATGAAGAAATGTTTTTGAGTGAAATCAGGGAGCTGCCTATGCCGGTATTGCCACAGGCGCTCAAGATGTTACGCTCATTAAAAGAAGGCGTTTTGAGTGTGACCAGACACCAATCCGTTGTTGAATCGGCAAAAACCGGGTTTTGCGGCGCATGGCAGGATGACCGATCGGCGGATAAAATTGTTGAAGAGATTACGACTCATCGTAGCGGCTTTGGTGGACGCAGGATTGAATTGTGAAATATCTTCTTGATACCAATATATGTGTCTATTGGCTCAAAGGTAATGAGCAAATCGAACAGAAAATCCTCTCAGTCGGACTAGATAATGTGGTCTTGTCTTTCCTCAATGTAAGCGAGCTTTACTACGGTGCCTACAAGTCACAGCGAGTTGACGCAAACCTCACTCTTATCAGACAATTGACCGATCAACTGAATGTTATTGAGTCTGATGAGGCCATCAGCGAGATGTTCGGCGAAATGAAGGCAACGCTCGAAAAGGCTGGTGCAATCATTGACGATGCAGATCTGTTTATCGCTGCCTGTGCCAAGGTGCATGGCCTTGCGCTGGTGACGAACAACATAAAACATTTCAAGCGGATCAAGGGATTAAAACTGGAAAATTGGGTATAATCGACCGCCAATGGGTACGGTTATTGATTGCTCCTGAAAATTCACTGGTTAATAGCAGCAAAGTCTTTCAGATAGTGACGTCGATTCTGAAAAACACGAATTAAAATAATAAACCGCTACCTCTCCCTCGGGTTCCTGCAGGTTAATAATATGACTGTTATCATTATACTTTTTAATTGACACGTAGACGGTCCGAGGTTCACTATCCTTTCCCGCTTGAAAGAGGAAAGACTGTTTCTTTTTATAGTGATTACAAGGAGTTCTTTCTATGTATTTCGCTCTGCAGGGCATTGTTGACCCTGCGCTCGTGGCGCTCTTTGCTGCGTTAGCTCTCGGTTGTGCCGGTGTTCCCGGTCTGTTCCTGCGAAAGGCGGGTCCTGGCCAAGTTATTGCCGCAATTATTACCATTCTGGCCGCACTGGCAGGAGTGCCGTCCGCCGTAATACTTCTTTTTACCCACACCACCACTACCTATGTTCTCCCCTGGAATCTGCCGTTCGGACCGTGCGAACTGGTCATTGATCCCCTCTCCGTTTTTTTTCTGCTTCCTGTTTTTATTGTTGCTGCCGCAGGTTCTCTCTTTGCCATCGGCTATTGGCCGGCGGCCGAACATCGTTCCACCGAACGCGGCTTGACCTTCTTTTATGGTCTGCTGGCTTGTTCAATGGCTCTGGTGCTGGTGGCCCGCAACGGTGTCTTCTTCATTATGGTGTGGGAGCTTATGGCACTATCCGCCTATTTTCTCATTGTTACCGAGCATGAGCGGGAAGATGTGCGGAAGGCCGGAATCGTCTACTTGATTGCAACCCACATCGGTACCGCTGCTCTCTTTGTTTACTTTTCACTGCTGGCGGCTCACACCGGTTCGTTCATGCTGCCGTCGGCCGGTTCTCTTTCGGCCCTTTCGCCCGATGTCCCACTGGCAGTACTGGCCGCTTTTATCGGTTTTGGCGCCAAGGCCGGCATCATGCCGCTTCATATCTGGCTTCCCACATCCCACGCCAATGCACCGAGTCACGTCTCGGCGATGATGTCGGGCGTCATGCTGAAGATTGGCTTATACGGTATTTTTCGAACCTTGACCTTCTTTCACGACCCGCCGTTACTATGGGGAGGAGTCCTGACGGTGTGCGGAATATCCTCGGCGCTGCTTGGAATCGCCTTTGCGGTGGCTCAGCGTGACCTGAAACGCCTGCTTGCCTGCAGCAGCATTGAGAATATCGGTATTATCACGACCGGCCTCGGCGTTGCCCTGCTGGGGGTCTCAAGTCATAATAATGCACTGGTATATCTCGGTATGGCGGGGGCTCTGCTCCATATTCTTAATCACAGTTTTTTTAAGCCATTACTGTTTCTCGGCTCCGGGGCTATTATCCATGCCACCGGAACACGTGAAATGAACATGATGGGGGGACTCGGAAAAAGCATGCCGCGGTTAGCGCTGCTGTTTCTGGTCGGATCAGTTGCAATCTGCGGTATTCCGCCTCTGAACGGTTTTGTCAGCGAATTCCTTCTTTACCTCGGCTTGTTCAGGCAGCTCAATTCAGACAGTCTGATCTATCTGGCGTTCCTTGCTCCAGTGCTGGCGCTGGTGGGTGGATTGGCCGCCATTGCCTTTACCAAACTGTACAGTTCAGTTTTTCTCGGTACTCCCCGGAGTCCCGCTGCCGCCCATCCACATGAGGCGGGGATGACCATGCTGGCTCCTCTGGCCCTTTTTGCCGCGCTCTGCCTGCTGATCGGACTTGTGCCGCAGATGGCGCTGCGTTTCGTCTCACCGGTGATTGCATTCTTGTATCCCCCTCTGGCAACCTCAGCGCTTCCTGCCGAATACGGTGCCATTCTGGGTAAACTCTCGCTTCTTGGGATGATAATGTTGACCATTGCCGTCTTCGTGACGCTGCTGTGGAAATGGCGGATGGGGAAATCTCCTGTGACCAGCGCTTCAACCTGGGGGTGCGGGTATCAGCGCGGAACGGCTCGCATGCAGTACGGAGCAACGTCGTTTTCTGAATGTGCCGTATCGGTGTTCAATGGTGTTATGCGCCAGCGTATCGAGCGCCCGACGCTGGCAGGTCTTTTTCCCGGTAAATCCCGCTGCACGGACGTGCCGACTGAAACGCTTCTGGAGCTGGTCATAGCACCGCTCTTTCGTCTGTGTGGCCGGTCATTTGCCTTTTTAAGGCATCTGCAAAATGGTTTGATGCACGTGTATATGATCTATATTTTTGCCACTCTGTTTATTTTGATGCTGTGGGCAAACTGAAGGAAAGATCCTTTTAACCTAAAACCGGCAGGATCTCACCACAGTGACACAGAGAACACTGAGAAATAAAAAACTTAAGTGCTTAAAAGAAAAAACCTTTTTGGTGAATCGGCAATACCCGTTTTTAATTAATAATTCACTGATTTTACTCTCTGTGTTCTCCGTGACTCTGTGGTGAACAGCTTTTTTTGGGTTTAAGTTTGTAAGAGGTGGGAGGTGCCATGACAAACAGTACCATACTCAACAGTACCATCCATATCGTGCTGGCGCTTACCATGCCGCCACTGCTCCTTGGGGTTATCGGTAAAACGAAGGCGGCGTTTGCCGGAAGAGTCGGTGCGCCGTTTTTGCAGCCCTATTATGACATCATCCGTTTGCTGCAGAAAGGGACTGTTTTCAGCACGACTACCAGCTGGATTTTTCGTGCCGGCCCGATTGTCGCTCTTGCAACTACGGCGGTTGCGGCGCTGCTGATCCCCTTTGGTGCCCATTCCTCACCGATTTCTTTTGATGGCGACATGATCCTCTACGCCTATCTGTTTGCGCTGGGTCGCTTTTTTACCATGGCTGCCGCCCTCGATACCGGTTCTAGTTTTGAAGGTATGGGGTCCGCCCGCGAGGCGACCTATTCCTGCCTGGCTGAACCGACGCTCTTTTTTACCCTGATCACTCTTTCACGTCTGTCCGGTTCATATTCCTTGTCTGCGATGTTGGCCAACGTCAGCGGCGGAGCCTGGCTG
>CAIRND010000141.1 GCA_903879825.1 uncultured Geobacteraceae bacterium | reverse complement strand
TCCCCCTGAAAGCAGTTCCACCCGCTGTTCAGCACAGCGTGCGATACCGGACTGTTCGAGCAGATGTAAGGCACGGGCCCGGAAAACGGTTCGCCCCTCTCCGGTTGGATAGGCCGGCAGCATAACATTTTCCAGAACGCTGATCCCCCGAATCAGATTGAACTGCTGAAAGATGAAACCAAAAGTAGAGCGCCTGATTTCATTCAGAAAGCGCTCCGGCAGGCTGGTTATTTCAACCGATTCCGCACCCTCCTGTTGAAAGGGTACTGCAGCAGCAATGCCGCGTAGAAATATGCGCCCCGAACTGGGGCGGGCCATACAGCCGATCATCGTCAAGAGCGAGGTTTTTCCGGAACCGCTCGGCCCTTTAAAAACCGTAATCTGCCCGGGGTTTACAGCGAGAGAGACATTATCTACGGCGGTGAATTGATTCGGCTTGCCGCTGTTGAACGACTTGGATATGTTCAAAAGTTCTATCATATCAGTACCTCATGGCGGCATCGGGATCAATGGTAGCCGCCCGCCAGCAGGGCAGTACCGTCGCCGTCGTATAGGGCACAACTGTCAGAAAAAACAGTATCGACAGATGATAGGCGTTTACAACCGGCACCAGCTGAAAGCGGGGATAGATCACCGACCATCCTTTAAGCGCCTGGGCAAAAAGCGGCGCTGACAGGAAAAACACATGCCCGTACGCCAGCACGGTTCCGAGCAGAAATGCGGTCAGCGAAACAACGACACCTTCCCAAAATTTTAGTAGCAACACATCGGACGTTTCCCAGCCGATCGACTTGAGAATGCCAATTTCCTTGCGTTCCTCAGCCGAAAGGCCGGTTGCTTTGTCCCAGGCAAAGATGATGAATGAAATAAGCGACGTAGCCAGCAGGATCAGCGTCATACCGCCGCGCCAGTCAAAAAGCGACTGGTAAGTACGCTGAATTTCGCTCTTCAGGATCGGCCGGGAATCAGGGAACTGGCTGGCTATTTTTGCCGCAACGGTCGATAACTCTTTCGGGTTACGCACGGTCACTGCGAGGTCTGTCGCCTGATCAGCGGGGAAATTGAACAGCATGCGGAAGTCTTCCGGAGAGATGATAATCATATCGACGGCGACAAGATCGGAACTACTCGGCAAAACGGCACCAATCTCCAGCATCAGGGGAGTATTGTCGTAGCGTATAAGCGGCAGCAGATCGCCAACGGCCAGATTGCGGGCCTTGGCCACGCCGGAACCTATCGAGGCATGTCCCGACGTAACCGGGGGATCCTCACTCGCCATGAGTGTGTAGTTGGCACCGTTCAGTTGGTCATAATAATAACCCCACAAACGGGGCCGTACCGCCGTGACCCCGCTGATCTGCGAAATTTCAGTGAGATACGCAGCCGGGACCAGATCCTGGCGCCCTGCCATCAAGCGCTGCACAACCATATCGGGTGCATCGTGCAGAATCAGTGTCGCTTCCCGCTTGAGCGCCGAAACGAAGAACTGCAGCGATGCCAGCAGAAAGACCACCAGCAGATATATCGCCACAAGAGACAGGTTCTTAGCCCTTCTGCGCAACAGCGATGCCAACGTGAATTCAAGTATATTCAGATGTCGTTCAACGGTTCGCTTCATGGTGTCTCACGAAGGGGGATAGCCGGGAGAATTAGTGATCCCGAGGGGAAATGTTCCAGGGCCAGAGGATGTTCCTGAAAGGGGGCATGCCGGTCAGCCATGGCCGGGTGTCGGGTGTAGCGGGCCTCCGTGGCAAGACAAAGATCCGTCACGTGCAGATTCCGCACCTGCGCCATCTCAACGACCGGATGCTGTTGGGCATGACGGGCATGAAGTGGCAGCATCAGGAATAGTGTCAGGCTTGCTGCCGTAAAAAGCAGGAATTGTAGAGAACGACGCATAGCAGCCCTAATTGAGTGATTTTACCGTTTGTCGTGTAATATCAGTGAAGCGGACAATACGAGTGCCTTTGTGATCAAGCTTGAAGGATTTAGCCTCTTTTTCCGTCTTGAACGGAATAAGTTCACTTCCCATGGGTCCATAGACATCACTGCCGATCACAAAAAATGCGGCACGGGCATCGATCAGCGCCAGGGAGTAATATTCCTTCACGGTCAACGCCACAATATCGTCCTGACGTTTGCCGGGAGTATAGCGGGCGATATCAAAATAGTGACTGAACATATCCTTCGGACCATCATAAAAAGAGGTCGTGCCATCCTTGAAACGAGCGGTCGCCGTCCAGTCGGGAAATTTGGCAACAAACATCCCGCAGACCGGGCACTTCGCGGTAGCCGGGACAGGAGTTGCACCCTTATCAGCCCCAAAGACCGATGTTACAGAAAGGAGCGCAAGCAGAACAACTGTCGAAATAATACGATTCATAAACACTCCTCTCCGGTTAATCTTTTTCAACCAGCATCATAACTTCTTTGTAGGTGGCCAGTTTGCCGCCGTTTTTCTTGATAAATGCAACGGCATCATCCTTCAACGCAAAGGCCCATTTGGCGGTTCGGGTCATAACGCCCTTCCTGTTCCCCCCGATCACCCAGGCAGCTTTTTCAACATCGACAAGCACTTTAGTATTTAAATCAGCAGCTTCGATCACCCGTACCGCTTTACCTTTATTGGCTTTCAACTCGGTGGCGGTACAATGGACGCTACACATTCCTGCAGATGAACCATCTGTATAGCTAACCAGCACTCTTGAAGCCGCAAACTTTCCCCGATCCATACCGCAATGCGAGCATGCCTGGTGTTTTTTCACATCGGCGTGTATAGATTCATTCGTTGCACCGGCACTCTGGTGGTGACCCTCCATCTGTCCGGGCTTGTGTTCAGCCAAGACAACGCCTCCACCGGATATCAGGGTCAGAGAAACAGCAAGTGTTACAAATTGTTTTTTCATGGTGGCACCCCTCACAGTTTTTTATTTTGTCATATATAACGTAAATCGTGGCACCGTGCAACCGTCCCACCACACTATCCATAAACAGGGTTGACTTTGCGTGGCGATGAACCTACACAGGTGTTAGTATGATTGTAAAATAAAGCAAACCATCAGGGAACTGACCATGAATCTCAGCAAAAAAAATATTCTCGAGGTTTTCAGACGACAGGAAGGGGCAATCCTGTTTTCAGATATGGTGCGAGAGTTCGGCGGACGCCGTATCAAGCAGGAGTTGAAGGACATGCTTGAAAACATGGCCGAGGAGGGCGAAGTGATCCGTCTGAAGGGAAATAGTTACAGCCTGCCGGGGAAAACAAAAACCACCCGTGGCCGGATTTCCATACACCGTGATGGCTATGGCTTTGTCACCCCGGAAGGGGGCGGCGAGGATATTTTCATCCCCTCAAAATTTCTCAAAAGTGCGTTACACGGCGATCTGGTGGAAGCGAGCTCTGCACCAAGCCGGATGGGGGGCGGAAAACGAGATGGGCGGATTATGGCGATTGTCGAACGGGGCAGCAGCCGCATCGTGGGGCGCTATGAAGAAACCCGTCGTGGCGCGATTGTTATCCCTGAAGATCAGCGCCTCAATCTCGTCGTCGAAATCCCGGTTAAAGGGCGTGGACTGGCGGAGGACGGCCACCAGGTGGTGGCCGAGTTGACGTCATACCCACTCGGCGGTCGCCCGGCAGAGGGACGGATAACAGAGGTTCTCGGATGGCCCGATGACCCGGAAGTGGAGGTACAGTCGGTCATTCGCCGTTTCGACCTGCCGCACATTTTTGGTGCGGACGTACTGGCCGAAGCTTCGAAAATCACTGATACGGTCTCTCCCGATGATATTACGGGGCGGACTGATCTCCGTTCCATGCCGACAGTGACTATCGACGGAGAAACTGCCCGCGATTTTGACGATGCCGTTTCACTGCGCCGCGAGGGGCTGAACTTTCGTCTGTGGGTCTCGATAGCGGACGTATCCCACTATGTCAAAAAAGATAGCCCGCTTGATCGCGAAGCCTATATGCGTGGGACTTCCGTGTATTTTCCGGATCGCTGTATCCCGATGCTGCCGGAACGTCT
>CAIRND010000140.1 GCA_903879825.1 uncultured Geobacteraceae bacterium | reverse complement strand
TACTGTTCGGCACCCATGTCATCGGAGGTGCAGCGGCACGGCGTGAGCCGCAGCTTTCTTCCAGTGGCATCCTGGTGCATTCGGTCATGTGTTATTCCGTTTCCGAGCAGACAGCACCGGTCTATGGCAACCAGAATCAGCGCTTCATGCTGCAGACCGTCAAACAGGAACGACCGCACCGGGAAACCTGGTACTGGCCGGAATCATCATACTGGGTCGGGTTTGATACGCCGGTTCCGTTACTGTTGCTTCCCTACCTGGACGCCCGCCATCACGATATCGAAACGATGGCCGCATTGCGGGCTGACGGCCACCTGACCTTTACCTCTGGTTGGGAATGGGGCTACTGGCTGATCGACTGGAGTATCGCCCGCTGGTCGTGGCACTATCGTGATTCGGATACGGTTCGAAGGAGTACCAGCTTAACTCCGTTACTGGAAATACTCCCGGACTCTCGGATGCAAGCACTGTGGAAAGAAGCACTGCGACTTCAAAATCTTTACCTGAAAAAGCGGGACTTAATGCGTTTCATGGCGGCCGCTACCCCGTTTTCCGAGCTGCCGCATCCCTTTGACATGCCATTTCAACCGTCGCCGGAATTTCATTATTCGCAGCTACTCCGCTCGGGTACGCCACAAGAAGTCACCGCAAAGCTCGGCGCACCGATACGAGATCTGGAGGAGTATGCCCGGCTTATGGCTGCCCTCGTACGGAGGATGGATGAGACCCTCGCAATCAAAGCACCGATTGGCAGCCAGGCTGCAACCATGCAGAAAACATTGGCAAAAGAATTGACCCGGGCCCTGGCAGTAAGTGCACTCAGGGCAAGCCACCGTGCCCTGACGTTGCGGGCATTATCTGCCAAGGTTTCTGAACGGGGAGGAGACAGCAGCAGCTTGTCAACCGGCTGGCTGTCAGAGGCTCGACTGGTGAGAGCCAAGGCACGCACCCTGGTCAAACAACAGGAGACACTCTACCGTTACCCGCTGCCGTTGCTGACCGGCCAGCGGGACAGTATGACCGCCTACTCTTTTGGGTATCTCTATCCGGCCAGCCGACTGTTTTTTTGGGAGCGAGAAGAGGGACAGGTGGAGCACGGGCGTTTTGATCCGCTGTTTATGAATCTCTGGGACTTTAGGAGGACACTGGGGGTGGGGAGTTTGTTCTTTAAGTTTTGAATTGGACCAACTCTTTATACCTCATTCCGTTTGGCCTGAGATATCGGAGCCGGTGCGCCTCGCAACAGCCCTTCCGTACTCAGATCTTCATCAATATCTGGCCAGTGGTTAAGCCGAAGTTTCAGCAAGTCGTCGTAAACCTTCAGGTCAACGCTGGAAGCTTCGTTATAAATATGCCGGATGCTGTCATGTTTGCCTCGTTTTGATATGTCGATGGAATCGACATATTGCAAAGATGTGTCGAAAATTTGCTATTTTTTCGACACGTTTTCAGTATATGTCGATTCCATCGACATATCGGCAAAATATGCCGAAAAAAGCATTTTTTTACACATATCGTCATTTTGATAGTAATTTCAGAAAGTTGTCATTGATGTAATAATACTCGCGACCAACCTTTACTTTGTAAAGTAAGCCGATACGCTCCAGCTCTTTCAAGTAAGTTGCTGCTGTTTGTCTTTGCACAATTCCAGCTTCCTCAAGAAAACGGATTTTGCAATACGGCTGGCTGAAAAGCAATTCAATCAGATCTTTTGTATATACTTTTGGTAGTTCTCTTTTGACCTTCTCAGCACTCTCATGCATTAGCTCACGAATATTCAATATTCTTTCTCGCGTAGCTCTTGCTGTCTGTTCAACAGCTTCAAGCATATAAAGAATCCACGGTTCCCATGCTGAATTTTCAGTTATCTGCCTGAGTCCGGCATAATAGGCACTTTTGTTTTCGATGATGTAACGGCTCAGGTAGAGTACCGGAATATCAAGCAACCCTGCATCAATAAGGTAAAGGATATTCAGGATGCGTCCCGTTCTACCGTTGCCATCGGAAAAAGGGTGAATCGCTTCAAACTGATAGTGCATAACTGCCATTTTGACAAGCGGGTCTATATCATCTTCGGCATAGAGAAACTTCTCCAGGTTCGACAGTTTATCGCGAATGATCGTTTCACCTTCCGGCGGCGTATAGATCGTTTCTCGTTGCGGGTTCGCCAGTTTTGTCCCCGGCG
>CAIRND010000139.1 GCA_903879825.1 uncultured Geobacteraceae bacterium | reverse complement strand
GTCGGGGCAGAATTCAGACTCGGGCGCGGCTGCAAAGCATGCAGATTTAGTGGTTATCGCGGCAGAGTGGGTGTTTTTGAACTATTAGTTATGAACGAAATGGTCAAAAATGCCATTCTGACTAAAATGAGTTCTTATGAAATAAGAAAAATAAGTATTGAAACATCCGGTATGGTAACTCTTATCGAAGACGGTCTCGTCAAAGGAGCCCGAGGAGAAATTTCACTGAAAGAAATAATTTCAGATCTTCCGCGCCTGGGTAAACCACGCTCACTGGCTGAATTACGAAGAATACTGGGAGTCTTAAAATGAGTTCAACTAAAAAGCCACTTATTGATTTAATAAAAGAACACCTTCAGGGGGACCTTCAGGGTTTGCCGGTATTTAATTCTGTTGCGGTCAAACTCCAGCAGATGTTGGCTCGTCGCGACTTCAAGATGGATGATGTTATTGAAATGGTCAGTGAAGATCAATCCCTGGCAAGCCAAGTCCTTAAAGTGGCCAATTCTTCCTACTATGCCGGCCTTTCTTCAATCGGCACAATTAAGGATGCCATCGTCCGATTAGGTGCCCAGGAAGTTGCAAACATGGTGATGATGGCATCTCAATTTGAATTGTATAAATCTGATGATGAATATTTGAACGATTCAATGCAGAAGCTCTGGATTCATTCACTTGCGTGTGCAACGGGAGCAAAATGGCTGGCAAAAAAGACCGGTTACGTCAATCTGGCTGCTGAAAGTTTTATGGGTGGTTTATTACACGACATCGGCCAATTGGCATTACTTAAAGTGCTTGATGACATCAGCCGCAACAAGGAATCAAACACCCCCTTTTCAAGTACTCTCGTCAATGAAATTCTTGACAGGATGCATGAAGAGGTCGGCTATAATTTACTGAAATCGTGGAGTTTACCGGAAGCATACTGTTCTATTGCAGTAAACCATCACAAAAATGATTTTGATGGAAATGATATATTACTGGTTATTGTACGATTGGCTGATATGGCATGCAAAAAGAATGGTAAGTCACCACAGCCCGACGCATCTCTCTCACTCGTATCATCACCTGAGGCACAGTATCTCGGCATAAAAGAGATGACTCTCGCAGAATTGGAAATTATCATAGAGGATGCGGGAGAACTACAGATATAACACACCGTTAAATAGTATCTTACCTGAGATATCGCACAACGGCTTTATTATGTTCAACAAGATTACTTGAAAACTGGTGGGTACCGTCCTGGCGAGCAACAAAATAAAGAAAATCAGTTTTTGCCGGATTCATTGCAGCCTGAACGGCGTCGCTACCCGGATTTCCGATGGGACCGGGGGGCAGACCTTTATTAAGATAGGTATTATACGGTGAGGGACGCTGAATATCGGCCTTACTTACTTTACCTGAAAACGCCCTGACCCCATAGACAGCCGTTGGATCACTCTGTAGCGGCATGCCGATACGTAAACGATTGTGAAATACCGAAGAAATAATCGGCTTTTCATCCGCAGAAACAGCTTCCTTTTCAATTATCGATGCCAAAGTGACTATTCCGTGCACGGAAAATTGCTGCGACCTCTCCTCCAATCGTACACTGGTATATGCCTTATTAAACCGCTCTACCATCTGCTCAATTAGCTGTGCTTCCCCACCAACCCGTGAGACGTTATAGGTCGCTGGATAGAGATACCCTTCAGCGGTAACTTCTTTTAGACCGAGGCGGACAAGAAACGTTTTATCCCGGCATTTTTCCAAAAAATCAGTTTTTTTAAAATATCCCTGCTGCTCAAGCAATTCAGCCGCCTGATACATTGAATAGCCTTCTGGAAGGGTGAACGTGCGGTAGTCTACCTCACCCAAAACAATCTTATTCAGAATTACAGAAGGAGTCATGTCATCTTTGAAACGGTATTCCCCCGCCTTCAACCGGTGAGCATCTCCCCGCAACCGGGTCATAAGAATAAAATGCCACGAACTGCGAATAACTCCACCAGCCTTAAGGTCATTGGCTAATTTACGGATTCCGCTGCCAGGAGGAAACG
>CAIRND010000138.1 GCA_903879825.1 uncultured Geobacteraceae bacterium | reverse complement strand
CTTGCCGTCGGCGTCAACAACATCACGATCACCGCGACCGACCTGGCGGGTAACGTCTCCAACGTCGTGCGCACAGTCACCTATGACAATTCGAATCCGTCGCTGGCAATTACCAGCCCGAATCAGGATATTACGACGGCGGTCAATATCATCACGGTCCTCGGTTCCGTCAGCGACACACTGACTCCGACAACAATTTCAATGCTCTTCAACGGCCAAAGCTACGCGCCGGTCATTACCGACGGTGCCTTCTCACAGCAACTCACCATACCGGCCGAGGGTACCTGGGCGATCACGGCGACCGCGACCGACGCGGCCGGCAACAGCAGCAGTGTGACCAGAAACGTTATCTACGCCATTCCGGTCAACGGTGTCTGCGGAGCCAGTAACGGCGGCGTGTTCATTGCCGCTCCGTTGGCTGGTCTCTGCTCGACAGGGGTCGCAACGGGTGTTGCCGGCAGCGGTCCGTGGAGCTGGAGTTGTGGTGGCAGCAACGGCGGCGCTGCAATGTCATGCAGCTCATCCGTTTTGCCCGCTACCGATACAAATGCTCCGGTAGTCACTATACTCACAATTCCTGCAGCGTTCGCCACCCTCGCGGTGCCGGTCACCGTGTATGGGGCAACAGATGCATTCGGAGTGGCTGGGTACCTGTTGTCCGAAAGTGCCGCTCCGCCGAGTGTCACTGATAGCGGTTGGTCAGAGGCAGCGCCGCCGGAGTACCTCTTCAGTACGTGGGGCAATAAAACAATCTACGCCTATGCCAAAGATGCCGCCGGAAACATTTCGGCCGCCCGGTCGGCTGCTGTTTATATCGGTAATGCTCCAGAAGTGGACGGAGTCATCGTTCCTGGAGCGTTTGATGCGCCCGCCAAAGTTGAACCACAGTTGGCCGATGCTCTCAAGTCGCTCAAGTTTGCCATGAAGCTTGAGATTCCGACTGCCACAGAAATCATGCACGGTAAAGTAGCGCCGCTGGTGAATGGGGTCCCGCAGCCTGACCCCGGCAGAACCGAACTCAATCTGGGTGATACCATTGTAATATTGCGCCGCGTGGTGGGACTTTAGTTTTTCCCAAGCGGCAACGCGTTGGATGAGGCTAGTCTCGGCCTGAACAATGTTAGGTCCATTACGAGGAAATCATTTGGAGGATAAAAAAATATCTAAAAGGCAGAAAAAAAGTAAAGAAAGTTGTGTCATGTGACGATATGAAAAGATCGAAACTGTTTAAATAATAAATGTGTTCTATTTTTGACTAAAATAAATTTGACATGGTTTTAAGCCAATATGCCCTTGTAAATAAGATGTTTATAACAAATATAAACTGAGCAGAACCGTTGCTGTTGTCTTTGCGCTGGTCTCTTGGTTCCCGATATACTCGTTCGATAAATTGATGTTCTTGTATTAATTATCTACTATTATTATTTGACCTGCAAAACTGCTAAGCGACAACTGACGTAATTGAGACTGCGTGTTTTTTACCCTTCATGAAGGAATGGCACATCATGATGTCACGTTTTTTCTATAGCCTCATCTTCACATTTCTTCTGATGATGAGTGTTCCGGTTTCCGGAGTAGCGGCCGCGATTTCTGCGTCGATCGTGCCCGGACTAAATGTGACCGGAGTAACTGCTGCCCAGGTTACCTCTCCGGCGACAGCGTTTCCGCTGTTGGCGCTCTGGAAACCATCAGGTGTAACCGCCATTGAATCCTATAATGCTGCCAGCGGCACACTGCTGCGGGCAGAGCTTGATACAAACGGAAATCCGTCAGGCAACAACTTTACCCTCGTCGAAAACAGCGCCCTGTATGTCTATTCCACCCAACAGAGCATACTCATTCTTGGCGACAGCTCTTCCTGTTCACCACTTCATCTTACGGTCGGATTCAACCTTGCAAGCCACGCCTGCTTCCCTCCTGATTATAAGGTTTCGGACTTCCTTAACTCGCTAGGACGCAATAATATAACCAGCCTTTCGCGCCTTGATCTCCCGTCCGGGCGATGGCAGACGGCCGCTGTTGATGATGGCGTTATGGTTGGCGATGACTTTTGGCTGGTTGCCGGTGAAGGATACATCATTCAAGCTGCTGCCGCAGTCAGTGGCTGGATAGCGCCACCCATAATTTTACCGACTATCAATCTTTCACCACAAACAACATTCACCGGCCTAAGCTTATCCTATCAGCTGACGCTTACTCTGGACACAGTCGCTCCTGCGGGTGGTTTTCCGGTTACACTGACTGCGGTGCCGGCAGGAATTGTCACCATGCCGGCTTCAGTCACCATTCCGAATGGCGCACGTTCCGTCCAGGTAACTGTAAGTGCAAACGCTCTTGGCAGCGCAATAATTAGTGCCACGTCACCTGGTCTCGGTATCAGCGGCACTCAGCATGCCGTAACGGTAAAGACGACCCAGGCGGCGAACTACACTCCACTCATTTCTTCCCAGGTCGGCGTTCAGATTGGACCTGTCTACACTGCTCCGACAAGTGTCAATCCCACCTATACCCCGGTAATCAGTGCCGAGGTAGGTATCCAGGTTGGTCCGGTCTTCACCGGAGTGTCTCCAATTCAGACCAGGGATTATGGTCCGCTCGCCTCGTTACAGATCGGGGTTCAGGTGGGTGAAAATGCCACCGCACCTACAAGCTTTATTGTCGACTATAACCCGCTGGTAAGTACCGAGGTCGGTGTGGCGGTAGGTCCGGTCATCACCGGCGTCTCTCCGAATCATGGCGCCATCGGAGACAATGCGCTACCAGTCACAATCTCCGGTTATGGCTTGGGTGCTGTTACCGGCATAAGCTTTCTGCATGCCACCGGTGGCATCACGGTTGGTCTGTTTTCGGTGGCCCCTGATGGCCGGTCAATCACTGTACCGATTGATATTGCTGCCAATGCGGACACTGGTGCCCGCACAGTGCTCGTAACCACCGCTAGCGGCGTTATCAAAGCCACCAGAGGTGGATCGGATATTTTCAATGTAACCTTACCGATTCCTGAAATTTCCAGTATTTCTCCGCTTCGCTCTATGGTCGGAGATACCGTCACCATGACGATCATCGGCAAGAACTTCACATCAGCCAGCAGCGTCAACGTCTCCCCGTCAAACGGCATCGTCGTCAGCAATCCACCAACTGTCAGTGCGGACGGGACTACGGTCACCGTCTCATTCACAATTGCCGCAGGTGCGACAATAGGTGATCGCATCGTTACGGTGACCGCTCCCGGCGGCACGACATCAGCCGCCGCCTCTGTAACCAACACTTTTAGCGTGACATCCCTCTCCGACCCCGGTTTCACCCACACGTCACTCTCGGCCGAAGTCGGTGTTCAGGTGCAGCTGGCCACTGCTGCAGCCAGACAGATATTTAACTACGAGCCAATTGCATCGTTACCGGTCGGAGTGACGGTCGGCTCGACTATTACTCGTGTTACTCCGGTCAGCGGCAATATCGGTAGCAGCAATCTGGTGGTGCGCGCCCTCGGTGTTGGTCTCAACAACGCCAGCAGCATCACCTTTTATCCGCCGGACGGGATTACGGTTCATCCGTCCTCGCTTACCTTTGTCGACGGCAATCCCCAGGTAACGATCGACATAGCCGCCGGCGCCGATGTGTCGCCACGTTCCGTGCTTGTGGCACTTTCATCGGGCGGCTATGCCCTGCCTACTGATGCCGGTTCCAACCAGTTCCGCGTTACGCTGCCGGTGCCTGAAATCTCCAGCCTCCAACCGATCCGTGCCATGCGTGGCCAGGTCGTCGCTCTGACGATCATCGGCACAAACTTTGGCTCCGCCAGCAGCGTTGATTTCACCCCATCTACCGGAATCACGGTCGTTAACCCGCCGACGGTCAGCGCTGACGGGACGATGATCACTACCAGCCTCACGATTACCGCCGATGCAGCGCTGGGTAATCGAGTCGTCACTGCGACCACGCCGGGTGGCACTTCTTCGCCAACAGCCTCCACGGCCAATAGTTTCAGTGTCACCATCGACGCGGGGACAACCTATACGCCGCTGTTGTCGCCGGAGATCGGGGTTCTGGTTTCTACCGCTTCGCTCAGCGGTCCGGTCACCATGGTATACGAGCCGGTTACCTCGCGCGAGGTCGGCATTATGGTGACACCGCCAGAGTCTCCGACCAGCCAGAGTGTTGATTATGGTTCGCTTGTGTCGACCGAGGTTGGTGTCGCCGTAGGTGGGGTCTTTACCGGATTCTCGCCGGCTGCCATGGAACCGGGCAGTTCTGCTACATTCACCCTTACCGGCGTCGGACTCGGTACCGTCACCAATATTACTGTCGTACCTTCCGATAACCTGACGGTAAAGTCATGGACTCCGGCAGCGGATGGCCGTTCCGGGACGGTGAACATCACGGCTGATTCAGGTATTGTCCAGGGAAAACGAACTCTGGTTCCGCAGGTCGGCAGCACGGCATTGATGTCAACCGTAGTTGGGATAGATATTCTGCAGATCGGCTATAAACCGGTATTGAACTCCATTACGACCAGCTACCCGGCTTCGTCCGTTCTTGCGGTAACCGGTTCCACCGTTACCCTGACAATGAACGGAGTTCATCTCCAGGGGGTCACTAAAATCGAGGTGCTGTCGTCTGACGGCATCACTGTTGACAACGCTCCGATCTGGTCGAGCAATGAGACCGGTGAGCATGTCTCGGTGACGGTCATTGTTGCCGCCAGTGCTGTTGTCAGCGACCGACTGGTGCGGTTGATCACCCCTTACGGCAGCAGCAGTGCGACACTCGGAACCACCACTACGCTCAAAATTATTGAGACGATAGGCAGCATTGCACCAGAGTCTGATGATAAAGATTGGGTTGCTGCGAACGAACCACCCGTTGAAATAGCTAACGACTACCTTACCGTCGCAAAAATAAGTGAATTATACGGATTAAACGGACGCAAGCTTGATGCGGTGCTGCTTGCGATGCAGCAACGGATCACCACGAATGCGTCCGAACACTCTTCCCGTGGAATTTTAAAAGAACGCATGTTTCGTTTGGCGGAGCTGCCGGATCTATCGCGCGGTCCTCCGGGGGTATAAGAAGCCCAGCGCAGAAAAGTTTCCGATAAAATATAAGCGTTGACCGTGCAAATATTGCATCAAAGTAGAAGGAGAAAATATGAAAACCATACAGACGATCATGATGACATTGCTGGTAATGACACTGCTGGCGGGAACAGCTCTGGCTGCCGCTTTTGAGAGCGGCAGCAGCTGCGGCGCGGCCTTCCACAACAGCACCACTTGCCGGGGGGCGTATACTCCGCCAACCACCACCACCACTATAGCCCTGCCAGCTAATGGTATTCTGGACTATACGACCTTCACCGTCCCTGCGGGATATACAATTTATTTCACCAAGAATGCCGCCAACACACCAGTCATTATCCGTACCAGCGGTAACGTTTCAATTGGCGGTGTTATCAATGTGAGCGCTTTAACTGCACCTACTGAGTCCGGTACGGCGGGTAACGGCAACCTTGGAGATGATGGTCAGCCCGGAACCGGTGGGCCCGGCGGATTTGACGGTGGGAGAGGCGGTGTATCGCCAATGTTTGGAGGACTTGCCCGCCAACCTGGAGGGGCTGGTAAAGGACCCGGCGGAGGTGGTACCACAGGAGTGCCCTCCCCGGACTATTGGGGTAGCGCCTGTAATGCAGGTGGTGGTGGTTTCGGGGCAGGTGGCGGAACCGCGAACTATGGTTGCGGCGTTGGTGGCTCGGTGTATGGTCAGGCTTCACTTTTGCCGCTGATTGGCGGTTCTGGCGGTGGTGGTGGTGCTTCAGGTTCCAGCTATAATGGTGCAGGCGGTGGTGGTGGAGGAGGTGCGATAACTATTGCCTCGTCAGGAACCATACATTTTCCTGGAGGAATTATTTACGCAAACGGCATGGCTGGAGGCAATTCAGGCGGATCCGGTTGCGGTGGGGGCGGCGGCGGTGGCAGTGGCGGGGCAATTCGGTTAGTTGCCGACGTGCTTAGTATGTCCGGCGGTCCTGGTCTTGTTGCAAATGGCGGTGCTGGTGGTGGCGGTGGCCCGAATATCAGTACTGGAGCCGGTGGCGCCGGCAGAATCCGCTTGGAATCCAACACCATCACAGGCTGGACAACAAGCAACTCAAGCCCGGCTTACACAACCTGGACCCCCGGACATGTGCTTGTTCCGAATAACCCGACGCTCGCTATCGTCAGCGTAACGCCCACAACCGGGCCGGATAACACAGTGGTAAAACCAGCCCCCGCAAACCCCACCGGTAATGCAGACATTACCTTTCAAACAGGTACAACGACGGCAACAGTGAGCCTATCCGCTTACTACATTCCGACCGGTTCTACTGCAACGGTCTATGTCATTCCATCTTCCGGTGTCGGCAGGAGTTCATCAATCAGTTCCGCCTTTACCGGAAGTTCTACCGACGTAAGCACTGCTACGGCCACGATCACGCTCAGCCCCGGCAACAATATCCTGCAGGCGGCGGTGACCTACACGGTGACGGAACTGGTAGCCATGGCTTTGCCGCAATTTAATGGAGAATACGTGGCCAAGATCAGAGTAGAAGGCGGCATGGACGGGAAGTCGCAGGTGACGTATATCACAGCATCCGGCAAGGAATACCCGGCAAACCGGGCGAAGGCGTAAATTCAAATCCCCCTCAATCCCCCTTTCATAAAGGGGGAGGTTAAAAAAAGTCCCCCCCTTTATGAGAGGGGGACTAGGGGGGATTTCCTTTTGAACTTAACCAGCAAAATTCTGGAGCGAAGCATGCGACGTGGCGCGCACATAATCCGTAAGTGGATGAAGGATGGATGCTTAGCACTGCTGCTCTGTCTGCTGCTGTCCGTTCAGGCGGCGGCCGGAGTACCGGTTCTCTCCACTCCGGTGACCACCGATGTCACCACCCGTTCGTTCTCGGTCGTCCTGACAACCAGTGAAGCGGCAACGGCCGTTCTGTCCCTCTTTGGGGCAGATTGTGCCACAGCGGTTACCGGTTTTGACGTGGCAGTTAAGCAAAATTCGGCTTCCGGCATCATGCGTATCAGCATAAGCAGTTTAAACGCCGCCACCAGCTATTGTTACCAACTGGCGGTGACGTCCACATCGACTTCTGACAAAGTCACTACCGTTGCAGCACCGGTTGTGACCGCGACCGCCATTGTCCGTAGCACACCGTCCGGGGCCACTATCGTGCCGAGCGGCAATGATATCGTCAGGATGTCTGACGTTCATCTGCCGTCCGGCGTTACGCGCGACACAATTCTATCCACACTGGAGCTGCTTAATGGTTCTGCCCTGTCGCCATTGTCGCTGCAGCTTTCCGGCAATCCGGGCGGTGATTACTTCAATCTTAACAACCTCTTTACCCGCGAAACTGGCTCAACACTCCACCTGGTTGGTGGCGAACGGGTAAAAATTACCGAGAACCATGGCACCAGCGGCTGCGTCATTGACCGCTTCCGCACGGTGCCGAGCGCATCCGGCGGAACCGCACCCCGCACCTTTGTTCAGACAAATCCACACGACATTGACGCATCGGGTGGAGTAAACATTCTTGATGTACTGCGTGTCGTTGGCGGAAAAGGGACAACAAAGACCGGGACGTGTTTCAACAGCGACCTGGATCTGAATGGTGACGGTGACTTTAAAAAAGCTTTGGCTATCATAAAAGGCGGGTTCAATGGGCTTCCATAGTCTGAAATACGCCCTGATGGCACTGCTGATGCTCCTCTCCCTGGCAACCGGAGCGGTTGCTGCGGTGCAGGTGCGCGTCACGCCGCCTGCGCCGAGCGGAGTAGTCGGTTCGACAATAACGGTCACGATTGAGGCCGATTCAGTTCGCGACCTTGGTGGATTCCAGTTCGGCTTTAGCTATAGTACGGCCGATCTGGAGGCTCTTTCAGCCACGATTAACCCGGCCTTTGACCAACTCATAGCACAGGATTTAGGGGCAACAACCGGTTCAGGAATGATTGCTGCGGCAGTATTCGATAATGTGACGGTGACGGGTAATTTGGTACCCCTTGCCACGATAAATTTTAAAATATTGAAGCCAGTGACGACATCCATCAACCTTACCACTGTCATCCTCGGCCAGATAGGCGGGACGGAAATACCTTCCAGCGCCGTTGGCGGAACTGTGGTGGGGACAGCTACCAGCAGCAAGACAAACCAGACGCTGAGCTTTGGTGCAGCGCCGACGGTTGTTGTTGGCGGAACAGGCACTGTTTCAGCGATTGCTTCCTCTGGCCTTGCGGTAAGTTATGCCTCCACCACTCCCGATATTTGCACAATCGCCGGCGGTACTGTCACCGGTGTGGCCGCTGGTACCTGCACCATTGCCGCAGATCAGGCGGGCAGCACCACCTACAACAGTGCCGCACAGGTAACGCAAAATATCATTATCCCCGCACCGGTTAACGGTGTCTGCGGAGCCCGCAACGGCGGCGTGTTCACTGCTGCTCCAACGGCGGATCTCTGCACGACCGGAACAGCAACCAGTGTCACTGGCAGCGGCCCATGGAGCTGGAGTTGCGGCGGAATAAACGGCGGTACACCGGCAAGTTGCAGCGCCGCCATCGACATAACCGGGCCGGTACTGACGGTCTCCACCCTTGGCAATGGGGCTATTACCAACACCGCTACCCTCAACATCTCCGGCACTATTTCCGATAGCAGCGCTGTTGCCGGTTTGACGATCAACAATGCGGCCGTTAGCGTCACGAACGGCACT
>CAIRND010000137.1 GCA_903879825.1 uncultured Geobacteraceae bacterium | reverse complement strand
TGTACTGGAGCGTATTTTCGAGTATTTCAGTGGAGGGCGTGCCGGGATAGGCACACGCGACGAGGCAGCCAGCTTCATAGGCACCACGAGCAATGGCTTCGTTGCCGGAGAAAATTGTTTTCTTCACAGTAGTATATCCTTACAGCAAACCGAGTTGGAAATGATAGCGGCGAACTATACTAAAACTGCCGTGAGAATGCAATTTGTTTGAGATATTTACCGAAATTAAAGGCGCTTCTGTCTTTTGAATACACACAAGTTGCATCAATCGTAATTGTCTTGAAATATCACCCGCATCGTAGTATTGCAGGGTGGCTGCATACCGTTCCGGAAGGGGAAAGCATGGTTGAATCTGATCAAACAAGCGTTAAATTGCCTCCGGTACTTGTCGTTGATGACAATATGTTGTTGAGAAATATCCTGAGAGACACCTTAAAGCTGGCAGGCTATCCGGTAACCACCGCTGAAAACGGAAAAGAGGCCATCGCACTGTATCGTTCCGGCTACTATCCGATTGTCATAACCGACTGGATTATGCCTGAAATGAGCGGCCTTGAATTGTGTGAGGCCATTAGAAAAGATGCTTCCTCGGCCGGTTATACTTACATAATAATTCTCACTTCTTTGGAATCCAAGAACGATATCATTGCCGGACTTGACGCGGGTGCAGACGAATACCTCGTCAAACCGGTCCACAAACCGGAGTTACAGGCACGTTTAAAAAGTGCCCGGCGAATACTTGAACTGGAGGCAATCAGGGAACGATACGTGAATGAGATCAGGAACCTGTCGCTTATTGATCCGGTTTCAGGTGTATTTAGTCGGCGTTTCCTCGAAGACCGGCTTCCTAAGGAAATTGCACGTGCATATCGTTACCAGCGTCCATTTTCACTGGCACTTGCCAGTATCTGTAATTTTGACGGCATAAAGGCGAAACATGGTCATTACGCCGGTGACCAGATTCTCAAAGTGGTTGCTGACCGTTTTGTGGAAGCGCTCCGGAAAGATGTCGATTGGGTGGCACGCTATGGAGAGAGCGAATTTTTATTAGCACTGCCTGAAACCGGGGTGCAGGAGGCGATGATCGTCGCCAAGCGTCTGAGGCTCAGAATTGCTTCCATGACCATCCCGATTCACGAGCATGAAGTGAAATTGACGGCACACTTTGGCATTTCAGGTTTCAATGCGCAGCAGGATAAACAAGGTATGACGATGGAGATGCTGCTTGAAAAGGGGGACAAGTTCTTGAGAGCGGCAACGACACAAGACCCTATTAAGGGCGTTCAGTTGGGGTAATTGATATTTCCATATCATCCCATCGTGTACCCCTTGCATTTTATGAGTGGATACGCTAATAGCTCCCTGTAATATTATAACTGTACAATTTCAATCGACTGGATTTTCCCGTTTAATTACTGCGGGATGTAAGAGAATATTTAATATGATTTTTTTTCGAATACTACTCGTCCTGTTTTTTTTAACGACTATGCGAACTAATGAGGCACAGTCCTCTGCCGACGCACTCACGAACGATTCATCACAACTGACGGCATCTGTTGATAGCGATAGCCAAAAGGGCTATCACCTGGTAACACCACCGTCATTACACAGAAAAAGAGTAGAGACATTATATAACAGAATACACTCCCAGTTCCCCTCGGCTGAATTAAAAAACAGTACGAAGGAGATGATAGTGTATCGAATGGTTGTAAAATATTTCGATACTATTGATCAGGCAAAACTATTACGTGCTGAATTAAGAAAAAATACAAAAACACCATTTATTGTCAAGACTAACGACCTCTATAGCGTAATCGCAAGCTCACAGATGACACAAAAATCGGCGCTGGCCGAACAAGAGGAGTTATCTGAAAAACAGATAAAAACTACTATTTTAAAAACGAGTCAACTACTGCCGAACTGGCAGATTACAAACGGTAGTAATCTTGCACTCAGAGAGGCCGTCACTATGGCGTATGCCATGTCACTGAAGGGATTTATACTGACAATCGAGCCCCTTGAAAGCAGGGTACCCGATAAACCCCATGAGGTGTTAAACCGGCTATTGGCTCAAGAAATGTACCGTTTAAAATAATACCTCTGGCAAGATACCTGGAAAGTAGCCCCCTTTTACATCGACCAGGCCGGGAATCATGAAAAACTTTTTACTGCGCCTGACACAACTAATCCCGATTATTGACTGGCTGCCCCGCTATCAGGTCACGTGGCTTTGGCCCGACTTGATAGCGGGGATAACGCTTGCGGCGTATGCCGTGCCGGTGGCGATGGCCTACGCGACATTAGCTGGACTGACCCCGCAAACCGGTCTTTATTGTTATATATTCAGCGGCATTGCCTATGCGCTGTTCGCTTCATCCCGCCACCTGTCAATCGGTCCGACAGCCGCCATCTCTGTCATGGTTGCCAGTGTAGGCGGATCAATGGCGGCGGGTAACCCTTCCAGCTACGCCGCTATAGCTGCCATGACGGCCGGAATGGTGGCAGCATTCTGTTTTCTGGCCTGGATCATGCGCCTCGGCTCATTCGTCAACTTCATCTCTGAATCCACCCTTCTTGGTTTCAAAGCCGGGGCAGCGTTAAGCATCGCCTCAATGCAGCTTCCCACGCTGCTTGGAGTACCCGGAGGAGGGAATAACTTCCTCGAACGACTGACGGTCATCCTTCAGCAACTTGGCAGCATAAACGTGACCGTTTTAGCCCTCGGGATCGGCTCACTGCTGCTCCTGCTCGCCGGAGATCGTTTTTTGCCGGGACGACCGGTAGCATTGGTGATCGTCATCCTTTCAACCGGCATGGTCTCCATTTTCGGGTTAACAGAACATGGTGTCAGTGTCGTCGGTGTTATTCCTCCCGGATTACCTTCTCTCGAAGTACCTTCCTTTCGCATCGAACAGATTGAAGGCCTGCTTGAACTGGCTTTTGCATGTTTTCTCCTTTCATACGTAGAAAGTATCGCTGCGGCCCGAACTTTTGCCAAAATACATCATTATGAAGTTAATCCCCGCCAGGAATTTCTGGGTCTGGGAGCCGCAAATCTGGTGGCAGCACTCGGGCACGGCTATCCGGTGGCCGGAGGGTTATCGCAGTCGGCAGTAAACGAAAAAGCCGGCGCACGGACACCACTTTCACTGGTCTTCGCGTCGATCTCATTGGTGATAGTGCTCTATTTTTTCACCGGAATGCTCCGCAACCTTCCCGCTTCGGTCCTTGCCGCCATTATCCTGGTTGCCGTTTCAGGATTTGTCAAAACCGACGACTTCAAGCGTCTGTGGCACATCAGTCGCCTTGAGTTCAACGTCGCACTGGTCGCATTTATGGGGGTGTTGCTCCTTGGTATTTTAAAGGGGGTGACAGTATCAGCAATTGCTTCATTGCTGTTCCTGCTTCGGATGTTGGCCAGGCCACACGTTTCGGTGCTTGGGAGAATACATGGCAGCACACGATTCAGTGACTCGGCTCGTCACCCCACCAATGAAAAGTTTCCCGGGTTATTTCTGTTCCGGGTTGAGGCACCTCTGCTCTATTTCAATGTTAACGCCGTTAATGCAACCATACTTGAGGCAATTCACAACGAAAAATCACCGATCAAACTGGCAGTATGCGATCTTTCAACATCACCCTATATCGACGCGGCCGGCGCCAGGATGCTGGAGCACCTTGTGGGAGAACTTGAGCGGGAAGGAATACAGTTCAAAGTTGCGGAAGCGCACTCAGAAGTACGTGATATACTGAGAATAACAGGAATCAGTGAATCATTAGGCGGGGTCAGCAGACATATTGCACTTGCCGATATTGTTGAAGATTTTGAACGGGAGCAAATCCCCCTCACTCCCCCTTTAAAAAGGGGGAGGCTTTAAGGGCCCCCTCTTTAAGAAAGGGAGGATTTCCCTACACACCTAATTCCCGTAAGACAATACTTGTCTCTGCCTGCCCATCCAGCCAGGCTGCCAGCTCATCTACTATCTCCATTTCATCAATCTCATTACGGTACGGCCATATTCCCAGCACTGATGCCCCGCACAGTGATCCGATCTGGTGTGGTGCCCCCTGCTCTGCCAGTCCGGGATGTTCCGGCATGCCGTTTATAATAACACCCGCCACCTGAAGCCCCATCTGCTGTGCGGCGAAACAGGTTAATACCGTATGGTTAATTGTCCCCAGTCCTGGTTTCGCTACAACCAGTAGCGGCAGATTCAGCTCCCGTGCCAGGTCAGCAACCAGCAAACCACCGGACAGCGGTACCATTAACCCACCCGCCCCTTCTATGATAACGTAATCGTAGCACGCTGCCAACCGGTCAAAAGCCTCTTTAATCGTGGAAAAATCGATCCGGATGCCATCAATTTTCGCCGCTACAGACGGAGCTAACGCTTCACGCAGACGATAAGGAGCGACATCATCATCGCACGAAATTCCCGCTGCCTGACAGAGCAGCAGCGCGTCATTTGAAACAAGTTGCCCGGAAACCTCATGACAACCGCTGGTAACCGGTTTCATAACACCGACCTTGACGCCGTTCATACGCAGCAATCGAGCCAGTGTTGCCGCTACTATCGACTTACCGACACCGGTGTCGGTGCCGGTAATGAAAATCCCCCTCGGCGCCATCAGCTTTCAACTCCGCAACAACCCTCAACCGGCATCTCAAGGTCTTTCAGCAGTTGACGATCCAGTTCAGGCGGGCGACCGGGGGTAGTCAGATAATTTCCGGTCATCGTGCCGTCGGCACCAGCCAGAAACATCCATGATTGCAGTTCCCGCAGGTTTTTCTCACGACCGCCACAGACGGAAAGTCGTGTACCTGGAAGCATAAAACGATACACGGCGATGATAGTCAGGCACTCAAGTGGCGTAAGGTTGTCAGCGTTTTCAAGCCGCGTTCCAACAACCGGATTCAGAAAATTGAGCGGTATCGAATCAACATTCAGTTCACGTAGTGTCAGCGCCATCTCGATCCGCTGGGCAAATGTCTCTCCCAGTCCAAAGATTCCGCCGCAGCAGACTTTCAACCCGACCGATTTTGCCGCACGAATCGTGGCGACATCATCTTCATAATCGTGAGTGGAACAGATCTGAGAAAAGAAACTGCGCGCAGTTTCAAGGTTGTGATGATAGGTTTCCATGCCGGCATTTTTCAGGCGCAGTGCCGTTTCTTCATCAAGAATCCCCAGCGAACATGATGGTGAAATTCCGGTTTCAGCTTTGATGCGTCCGACAGCACGGCAGACACTATCAAGTTCTTCAGCTTTGTTGATACTGGTGCCGCTGGTGACAATACCATAACAGCCGGCGCCATTTTTTTCGGCAAGTGCGGCACAGCGCACGATCTCATCTTCATCAACGAGCGGATAGACGTCGACGCCGGTATCATGATGAGCCGACTGAGCGCAGAATGCACAGTTTTCGGCACAGCGGCCAGATTTGGCATTAATAATAGAGCAGAGGTGAACCGCAGTGCCCAAAAAGTGATCGCGGATTCTGGCCGCTTCTGCGAATAGCAGGTAACGGTCTGATCCGGCAGCTTCAGCAAGTTTCAATGCCTCATCTGCCTCAACAGTTCCGCCAGCAAGCACCTTTTCTGCAATTGTTTGAATGTAATTTCGTAGTGTCATTTGATACCTCCGCAGCTTCGATACCACAGCATCGGCCCCATTGTCAACCTGGCTCAATATACTGGTTAACAATCATGCATATTTTGATCTTATTTATTAATAATATTAACGTATAAAATTGGAACTAAAAATGTTACAAAATCACCGTTATACATCGCCTCTCGCGGAGTTAAACTGCCTGTCATGACCCCCTCGCCTGCCAAAAACATAAATCGTTCAGACTCCACCTTATATATCCTTACCCTCATTTCTATCATAATTCTTATTGTCAGTGCCGGTTACGTCGTGATTCAACAGCAAAAACGTTTTTTGCTGGACGAAAAGCATAAAGAAATTGCTACGATTGCTGATCTTAAAACATCCCAGTTAGTCCAGTGGCGTAAGGAGCGTTTTGCCGAAGGCGCGTCGATACGCGCAAACGCCATGATGGCCAGCCGCATAAATGATTATTTTTCAGCTGGCGCCGATAAAGCCAAAATTCGCCGGGAATGTTCACTGTGGATTGCAAACCTCATTGATCTTGGCCAGTATAGCAAAGGAATACTCTTCACTCCAAATGGTACAATAATTTCTTCAGTATCAGATATATCTCCTTCTCCAGCACAGCATTATCTGGATCTGGTGGCTGAAGCTGCATCCGAGCATGAGTTAATTCTCTCTGATTTCCACAGAGACGCCCTCAGCGATGATTATTCCATTAACCTCTCCATCCCGATTATGTTTCATAGCGGTGCAGGCACCTACTGTATAGCCGTACTGGTGCTAGATGTTGATCCGACAAAGGAGCTCTACCCTCTCGTCCAAGCCTGGCCTACAACCAGTACCACCGCGGAAACTCATCTGGTAAAGCAAGAGGGGGATGCCGTCCTTTTCCTCAATGAGCTCCGCTACAAAAAGAAAACGTCCCTGCCTTTTCTTCTGCCACTCACTGACAATAACAAACCTGCGGTAAAAGCGGCTACCGGTCAAGAAGGCAGCTTCGAGGGAGTTGATTATCGCAACGTAGCGGTCCTTAGCGCGACCAGGGTCATACCCGGTACCCGATGGGGAATTGTGGCTAAATTAGATACCAGCGAGGTTTTGTCACCACTCTCAAAGACTGTTGTAATTGTAGTTTTAGTAGGATTTGGCATGTCAATCACCTTGATGCTAATTGTTTTTCTGTGGAATTTACGTAGGAAAGCTGATGCACTCCGTTTGATGATGGAAGCAGAGCAGAATGTCAATCTGGCACTAAAGAGATCAGAAGAATCTTTGATCCGTTCGCGTGACTATCACCTCAAATTAATTGAGTTTTTCCCATCACTTACCTGGCGTTCAGACACTGACGGACTGTGTGACTATTTCAATCAGACATGGCTCACTTTTACCGGACGAATGCTTGAACAAGAACTCGGCAATGGCTGGACAGAGGGAGTTCATCCGGACGACCTTGATCAATGTATCATAACCTATATGGATGCATTTCAAGCCCGGATGCCTTTTGTGATGGAGTATCGCCTGCGCTTCAATGACGGCAGCTATCATTGGCTTAATGATCATGGTAGTCCCTATTACGATCATGACGGCACTTTTACCGGCTATATAGGAAGCTGTTATGATATCAACATCCAGAAAAATGCCGAACGCGAACTTTTGGACATCCACGCATATCTCGAACAGCAAATAATTGAACGTACCAGTAATTTAGTAGAAACTAACTTGTTACTTCGCCGCGAGATTATTGAACGAGAGTTACTGGAACAACAACTGCACCGAGCGAAACGACTCGAGGCAATTGGCCAGATTGCCGGTGGTGTCGCCCATGAAGTTAGAAATCCGCTTAATGCAATCCTTACCATTACCGAGGCACTGTTCAAGGAAGAAGAAATTGCGTCTAACCCGGATCTAGATCTATATATTCTGCATATAAGAACACAGGTTAACCGCCTCGCCCACCTCATGAACGACCTCCTTGATCTGGGAAGAACAATTCCAATAGCGGACATCTATCCTGTGCTTCTCTCACAGGTCTGCCGTGATACACTCACTCTCTGGAAGTCCACCGGACAATCAAAAAACAAGCGCGGACTGCTGACATCTGATAATGACAATACCTCACATTATGTACTGGCTGACGGCATTAAACTGCAGCAGGTATTCTTTAACTTGCTGGAAAATGCCGGTCAGCACTCACCTGAAGGCAACAAAATCATAGTTCAGCTGACACACAATAATTCTGATCCCCACGACGGCATGGCGATTGTGCAGATAATCGATCAGGGATCCGGCATTGCGGAGGATAAGCTGTCGCAGGTTTTTGAGCCTTTCTATACAGACAGGAAAGGTGGAACCGGACTTGGATTGGCTCTCGTCAAGCACTTTATTGAGAATATGGGTGGCAGTGTGTACATTTGGAATAACAACCCATCGCCGGGTTGTACTGTAGAAATACGCTTACCGCTCTGCCCGGAGGAAATTAAATGAAACCGAATGTTCTGTTGGTTGAAGATAATGCCGCTACCCGTTTCGGTTTTGTGCGCTACTTTTCAAAGGAAGGGTACGAAGTTTTTGAAGCTGCCAACCTTTCCGAGGCCTCAATTGCACTGGCATCCCGTCATTTTGACATAATGATTCTTGATATTAACCTGCCCGATGGTAGCGGCATTGATTTTATCGACACGGCGCGAACAGGCGACCCCTGCCTACCGATCATCGTTATAACCGGTGAAGGGGATATTCCGCTTGCGGTTGAGGCCATGCAGCTTGGTGCCGACAACTTCCTGACCAAGCCGGTTGATAATGCCGCCTTGGCTGTGTTTATCCGTAAAACCCTTGAAATCGGCATACTGAAACAGCAGCAATCGACCCGTAAGCGTCTCGAAAAGAAAGATGATTTTTTTGTCGGGAAATCTGCATCAATGCAGGAAATACTCATGATGGCGCGTGCTGCTGCAGCAAGTGACATTCCTGTTCTTATTACCGGTGAAACCGGCACTGGCAAAGGAATGCTCGCTAAATGGATCCACCAGCAGGGAGCACGATCACAACACGAATGTGTAGAACTTAACTGCTCCGGTTTGCGGGGTGAAATGCTCTCGCGGGAAATATTTGGTAATGTCAGGGGCGCATTTACCTCTGCAGATCAGGATCGCAAAGGACTACTCGATGTTGCTGATCGCGGCACGCTGTTTTTAGACGAAATCGGGGATATGAGTATTGATGTACAAGCACAGTTTCTCAAAGTATTGGAGGATAAAAGTTATCGCAGACTCGGCGATACGAAGCTTTTTCGAAGTAATTTCCGTTTGATATGTGCGACACATCGTGAACTGGAACCATTAGTAAGTTCGGGCCTATTTCGCCAGGACCTCATGTATCGAATTAATATGTTGACAATCAATTTGCCGCCACTCAGAGAGCGGATGGATGATCTGCCGGCACTGGTCGCATACGTGCTGCATACACTCGGTTCCTCTCATGAGGTTTTAACAGATGATATTATGATACTGCTCCGTAATTATCCCTGGCCTGGCAATATCCGAGAACTGAAAAATGTTCTAGAAAGGGCATTATTACTCACACCGCACGGTGCTACTATCCGACAATCACATTTTTCGAATTTAACTGTTACTCGCAGCATAGTGTCACCACTGGTAAGAACCACTGTGCAGGAGATTGAAGAAGCCCATATCAAACTTGTTCTCGACCAGATGGATGGTGACATTGAGAAAGCCGCTAAAAGTTTGAATATTTCACGCGCAACGCTCTATCGGAGACTTAAACAGATCAATGGCCTAAAATAATTTGTCTCATCTCATCAAAAGCACCCCCTGCCGTCCTAACCCATACGTCTCACCTATTTGTCTCATTTTGAGATACATTCTCATATAAAGACAGGACACACCTTTTAATACAATAGTTAACCATTCGATATTTAACGTATAACAAGAAATCATGTATAGGCACGATTTTTGATATGTTATAGCTATGGCATATACTGAGAACCATCATACGTCATTACCTGGCGATAGTTCTAATCCGGAATTCCATCGTGTTTTACTTGTAGACGATGAAGAGTCGATCCGTTTTGCATACCAGAAAATGCTTAGGAAGGAGCGGTTTCTCTTTGATGTCTGCGAAAATACCGCGGAAGCAACTGTACTTATTAAAAAGAACTCCTACTTTGCCATTATATCGGATGTCCGTTTTGCAGGATCGAGTAACAAAGATGGTGTTTTGTTGGTAGCCACTATACGGAAGGAACAGCCACAGGCGGAGGTAATTCTTGTCACCGGCTATGGTAATGAGGAATTAAAGAGGACAGTGACTCTTCTTGGTGCTTCACATTATTATGAAAAGCCGGTTGAACCGTCACTGATTTTGTCACTTCTCAGAGCGCTGCATTTGGTGGCGGACGAACGCGAGAGAGATGAGACAACATGT
>CAIRND010000136.1 GCA_903879825.1 uncultured Geobacteraceae bacterium | reverse complement strand
TGATAGCTCCGATGCTCTGGCTGCCGGCAGTGCCCGTTCCGCTCAGTGCCGCATCCATTGCTGGCGTTATTGGAGAGTTGCTTGTGATATGCAGATTAGCCGATTTTGCTCCTACCGATATCGGGCTGAAGATCACATTGACCGTACAACTTGCGCCTGCCGCAAGAGATGGCGTGAGAGAAGAACAAGGGTATGTGCCACCAACGACTACGGAAAATTGAGTTGAATCCGTGCCGGTAATCGAAATACCGGACACCGTGAGCGAACCTCCACCGGGATTGCTGATGGTAAAACTGGTAGGCGTTGAATTTGTACCGACGGCGGTTGAGTCAAAGGTGGTGGTTGCCGGGGAAATAGCGGCAGAGCCGACTGTGCCGGACTGTCCACCTCGCACGGGCCAAACGTAGAAACTACTGTTCTTGCCGCTACCACTCACAACCCCTCTATCCATGAACAGTAACCATGCGCTTACGTTACCGCTGGCACTACTACTGCTACTGGACCAATAGCTACTGGACTGGACGTTAGAAAATCCTTGATCCGGTAAATTTAACCACGTTGAAGAATTTGCCTGTTGTAGATTGATAATACTGTTCAACTCTTCACGATTGGGTAAACGCCAGTCGTAATGTCCCAGCCATTTTTGGCTGTTGAGCGTTTTTACGTAGTCCAGCGCTTCTTGCCATGTTTTATATGCAATCCCTGGGTTACCGTCCTTACTCCAGACCAGGCCGGTAAGGTTATCAGCAACTGTCTGATCCGCATTGGCGCTGAAGCGGGGCGTTGGCAATGCAGCGCCGCTCTGTAGTTCACCATCCTGACCAGTTCCACTGCACGTTACAATCGCGCCACTCGTGTCGTAACAGGATGTTTGTCCTGTTTTGGGAAGAACCGATGATCCTGACTGCCCGCCACGAACAGGCCAGATGAAATAGCTTCCGGTCTTACTGAAGAAGCCCAGATTACCAAAATCCATATTCGCAATCCAGGCGCTACTGGCAAGATAGGCGCTGGTACTGCTGGACCAGTAGAAATTGTTCTGAGTGTTCACAAACCCCTGTCCATTCAGCCAAGTAGCCGAATTACTCTGGTTGCTGTTCACCAAGCTGCGCAGTTCATGTATGTCGGGGAGTCGCCAGTCGCTATGACCAAGGTAGTTGCTGCTGTTAAGGGCCTTTATGTAATCAAGAGCCAGCTGCCAGGTTTTAGTTCCGACTGCCGTGTTGGCATCCTTGCTCCAAGTCAGGCCGGTAAGATTGTCGGTCATCGTCTGGTCTGCGTTGGAGGTAAAACGAGTAGCCGGCCAGGCCACACCCATCTGTAGCGCACCATCCTGACCGGTTGTGGCGCAGGCAATTGTAGCACCAGCGGCATCATAACAGGTCACTTGGCCGGTCTGGGGAAGCTGAATAGCAGCTTTTCCCTGGAGGTAGGAAACACAACTGGCCGTTGTGCCGCCAAAGCTGCCACCACAACTCCAGCCCCACGGACCGCTGCCGGTGATGCTGGTTGCGGCACCTGTCGCACAGAGACCAGCGGGCGGTACAGCGATCAACACGCCACCGTTACTGACCCCGCAGACGCCGGTGATCGGATCAACAGCAAAACTAGCCGTGTAACTTCCCGGTGCGGTGACTCCGCTGACCGTTAGTGCCGCTGATGTGCCGACCGTCACCCCGCCGCCGGTGCTCCAGTTGACAAAGTGGTAGCTAAGGGCCGGCACGGCGATAACTTCTGTCGCGCTGTCACCGTAGCTGACCGACTGGCTGGTGGCACCGGTGAGTGTTCCGTTGCCATCGGAGGTGAAAGTGAGGGTGTAGCTGCTGGACGTCCACTTGGCGTACAACGTGGTGTCGGCGGTTATGGGGGTGGTGAAGACGAAGGCCGAGGACAGGCCGGCATCGCTGTACCATCCGGCAAAGGTGGAGCCGGTTTTGCTTGGTGCGCTCGGTAACGTAGAAGTGTTGTTGTAGGCAATACTCTGGCTGCCGACCGCACTGCCGCCGGTGCTGTTGAAGGT
>CAIRND010000135.1 GCA_903879825.1 uncultured Geobacteraceae bacterium | reverse complement strand
CCGGCTGAGGGGCGCAGTATGCCGTTCAGGTGAAGAAACATGGTTGTCTTGCCGGCGCCGTTGGCTCCGAGCACGGCGGTGCGCGAGCCGCGGCGGATTGTCAGTGAACAGTTGCTGAGGGCGCTTGTGCCATCAGGATAGCGATACGAAACATCGCACAGGCTCAAGATGGTATCGGTCATGGTAATGCGCCCGCCAGAACAATGAGGAGAACACCGGCAATAGCGGCACAGGAAATGCTGCTGGTGGATTTCGGGTATTCCCGTTCCAGAAAGCGGAGTGCGCCGTCATTGTTACGTGCCAGTGCAGCCAGATGAAGTGCCTGGCTCCGCTGCCACACCTGTATGGCCAGATTGGCGATAAGTCCTCCCAGTGAACGTATGGAGAGTCTGGTCGTCGCATATCCGAGACGTGCTGACTGGGCGGTTATCGTTTCATGCACCGCTTCAGACAGCACAAAAAGAGTGCGGTAGCAGAGGATCATTAAATCGAGCAGGGTATCCGGTAGCCGACAGCGGCGAAGCAGGGAAATTATGTCCGAAAGTGGGGTGGTCATCGCCAGAAAAAGTAGTGCCGTCAGGCAGGCCAGTGAACGGCAGCAGAGTTGGGCAATGCGGGGTAATTCTGTTATGGCAAGGTGGAACGATACCCCAAACGTTGCATTGCGGGAGAATTCAAGCGAAACCAGTAATGACAGGGCGCTTACTAACAGAAAAAAAAGTGCAGGTATTGCCACCCGCAGATAACGCATGGGGGTGACGCCAGCGCCAACAATAGCCGTTGCTGACAGGATGAATGCAACCAGTAGAGCCGTGCGGGGGGAAGATGCCGTGAACGCGGCACCGGTGCCGCAGAGGGAAAATAAGCCCTTGGCGACGGGCGATACGCTGCGCCAGCGGTTTGTATAGGCAGAGAGTTCGGTCAGCACCGGGATTCCGTATCGACTTCGCGGCGCATTGCGGCACGGGTTGTGGAAACGCCGAGATAATAGCCGATAAAACCGGCACCCAAAGCAGCCTGCAGAGCAAAAAGCAGGGAGCTGATTTCGCCGCTTGGTGGCTGCAGCAGCGGCTTTGCCCATGGTTTGTAATGAGGGTCGATGCGTCCGATCAGATCTGTGGCCTTGTCATCGGCTCCAACAAATATTTCTGCCTGTGTTCCATTCATTCCTGCTGCCGGTCTTTTTACCAACCAGAGCGGCAGCGCCACCAGTGCGGCCACCGCAACCAAAAGCAGTATGTTCTGGTAGCGTTTCATGCCTGTACCACCTGCGCCGTTGTCACCTTCATTTCCTGAAGTTCCCTGGCGTTAAAACGAATAAGCGAGTTCATGACGACGACCGTCAGGAGCCCTTCAATAACCGCCAGCGGCAGTTGGGTAAGGGCAAAAACTCCGGCAAATTTGACGAATGAAGCAGCAAAACCGCCGGACGGATCAGGGAATGCCAGCGCCAGTTGTGCCGACGTGGTGACGTAGGTGATCAGGTCGGCCAGAGAAGCCGCACAAAAGATCGACAAGCTGAACGGGAGTCGTATTGACTTGGCACACCGGAAAATAACCGCTGCAGCGCATGGACCTACAACCGCCATGGAAAAAATATTGGCGCCAAGAGTCGTCAGGCCGCCGTGGGCCAGCAACATCGCCTGGAACAGGAGTACGACCGCACCGATGGGTGCCATGGCTGCAGGGCCGAACAATATCGCCCCCAGGCCGGTGCCGGTCGGATGCGAACAACTGCCGGTGACAGATGGTAATTTCAGGGCAGAGAGAACGAAGGTAAACGCGGCAGCAACGCCGAGCAGCATTCGTTGTTCCGGATTTTCTTTTACTCTCTTATTTATACTATGTAGTCCGTAACCGACGAACGGTGCCGCGACAATACTCCAGCCAATGGCATGTTTTACCGGTAAAAAACCTTCCATGATATGCATCGGGCATCTCCTGATTTTTGTGCGGAGGGCACAAAAAAAGTCCGCATCTGCGAGGCAGTATGCGGACTTTTCGTATTTAAAGTCACATTACTCAGTAAGCCACTCGCCCGGTCCCCCGGGATAGTGAGTGCAAAGAATCATGGCAGGTCTTCTGGCTTGCGATTCACCCTCCAGGCACCTTCCCGGCCTTTCAGCCAGTGGTTTATTGCCTTTTGTCCTCGCTTACAGCGGCGGGTCCGCGGGGGAGTCATTCCAGTGGAACTACACCCCTCTTCCCTATCAAGCCCGTGAGGGCACCGTGATTCACTATTCAATTGTCATAAAACCAGCAGTAGTACAACTGCGCATCTGAAATACCACGCACCCCGTCCGTCTGTCAAGGATGATTAATGTTGTAAATCAACGGTCTATCACCCCGTTTCCGGTGGTCTGTCTCTTTGCGTTTGAGCATGGACCCGATCAAAAACGACAACCCCAGAGTCAACACTCCGCCGATGATACCGGAAACGCTGGTGCCGAGTCTGCGTGCTTCTGTTTTCATGTCAGGTGTTTTTTCGCTCTGTTCGAGAGTTTCAACAGGTGCTTCTTCCGGCTTTCTGAAGGCGTAATCCGGCAGGAAGGCCATTTTTTTCTGTAATACCGCCAAGGTGCCATGCAGTCCCTGTTCAGAATTCTTCAGCTCTTTGCGCCCCGTAATTTTGGTGATGGCCCATTCCAGTCCGTCGGGTTCTTTTGAAGCGTACCAGGAGACAACGCCACCAGTCACCACGGCTATGGCCAGAAATATCAGTACGAGAGTCCTGCCGGGTTGATTTGTTTTCGGACGTGTCTCTATGGCACTGCGCATGATGTCAGGTCTGGCGTTATATACAAAGGAGATGACGGATGCGGTGACCAATCCTTCGACAACACCGATTGCCAGGTGAATTGGCTGCATTATGACGGCAAACGTGGCAAACGGAAATGAGGAAATCCCTGATGCCACGGTTTCAAGGACGACACTGAAAGCCCCCATTTGCAGCCCGATAACCGCTGCCAATAGAGATGCCACCGAAATTTTGGTGGATGTCGGAGTGGTGCCAACAATTTTTTTATAGATCAAAGGATATGCAATGAAGGCAGGAAAAAAACCGAGATTAAAGATATTGCAGCCAAGTGCCAGTAACCCGCCGTCAGCAAAGAAGAACGCCTGTACCACCAGCACCGAGGCGATGGTCAGGAAGGCGGCATATGGGCCAAGCAAAATGGCCAAAATAAGTCCACCGCCAAGATGCCCGCTTGAACCGGTAAACGGAATGGTGAAATTTATCATCTGTGCCGCAAAAATAAAGGCGCCCAGAACCCCCATAAGTGGGATCTTGCGGCTATCCATCTCATTGCGTACTCTTCTTGAGCAGAAGGCAATGGTGGCGGCAGAAACAATCCATAAGGTTCCGCCGACTGCGGGTGATAATAATGCATCTGCCATATGCATGGGTGGAGGTCTCTTTTTTCGGTGTTATAATTATTATATTGGTGACACGATCAAGGTACATAAGAGTAAATTGAGTGTCAATTGAAATGTAGAGCCGCTCCAGATGTTTACCCCGTATCTCATTATATCTTGCCACTTCGGACGCATGTCGTTATAGTCCCGAAAAATCGGCATTCCACAGTTGCATTGACCTGTTTTCTCCTGTTTTAAGTGAATTTTTCTGCGGTGGAGATCTGATGGATTTGATTATTGAAGGAATATCGACTGCGCTGCGACTGCTCGCCTCATGTGATAGTGAGGTTGTTGCAATTACGCTATTGTCGCTCAAAATTTCGTGCAGTGCCACCCTGGTCAGCCTTTTTATCGGTCTCCCGGCCGGAACTCTGCTGGCTCTGGCCGATTTCCCCGGCCGCCGTTTTATCATTAGTGTGGTAAATACCGGCATGGGGCTGCCGCCGGTTGTTGTCGGTCTTTTCGTGACAATTTTTCTGTGGCGTAACGGTCCACTCGGCTTTCTGGAAATTTTGTATACTCCGCTTGCCATGATCATGGCTCAAGCTGTTATTGCCACGCCGATCGTCACCGGTATTACGGTCGCATCTATCCAATCTCTCCCGGCAAACTTGAAGCTGCAGATCATGGCGCTGGGAGCTACCCGGATTCAGATGGTCTGGATTCTAATCAGAGAGGCGCGACTGCCACTGCTCGCAGCCGTTATGGCAGGGTTTGGCGGCGTTATCTCCGAGGTGGGGGCTTCAATAATGGTGGGCGGAAATATCAAGGGGCAGACGCGGGTGTTGACGACTGCCACCGTCATGGAAACCGGCAAAGGGAACTTTGATGTTGCCATTGCCCTCTCGTTGATTCTTCTGGTGCTGGCCTTTAGTGTCAACTACCTGCTGACGGTTATTCAGCAACGGGAGCGGCCGAGATGAGTTTCCTTCTTGAAGTCAAAAATCTTCACATCCGGCGTGGCGGAGTTCAGGTAATTGAGATGCCGAGCTTTGCGATACAGGCTGAAGAAAAGGTCGCCATCGTTGGACCTAATGGAGCGGGGAAGTCAAGTTTGCTGCTCGGCCTGGCCTGTCTGATTGAACGGGTCAGTGGCACAATCAATTTTGAGGGAGTAGAAGTTTGTTCTCAGAATGAAATGGCCTATCGCCGCAAAATTGCTGTGGTTTTTCAAGACCCGCTCCTGTTTGATACGACGGTTCTTGATAATGTCGCTGAGGGGTTGTGCATACGGGGTATGAGGCGAAGTGAAGCGAGAGATGTCGCCCGTGACAATCTTGAACTTTTTAAAATCGGCCACCTGTCGGGGCGCTCTGCGCACAAACTGTCTGGCGGTGAAGCGCAACGGGTAAGCCTGGCCCGCGCATTTGCCGTTCGTCCCCAACTGCTGCTGATGGATGAGCCCTTTTCAAGTCTCGATCTGCCGACCAGAATAGTGCTTGCCGAAGATTTGGGGCGCATCCTGCACGAATCAGGAACGGCGGCCATTATCGCAACTCATGATCGAATTGAGGCTTTTCACGTCGTGGATCGCCTGGTTGTTATGGATCGTGGCGCTGTTGTGCAGCAGGGAAGCCCGAAAGAGGTGCTGGAACAGCCGGTAAATGCCTTTGTGGCGGCCTTCAAGAGAACGACCGGAGCAGGCTGAATCGGGGGAGGGGTGCCGTTATGGTGGATCATGCCGCTTCAATAATCAGAGAAGCAGAGGCTTTTATCATTACCGCAGGGGCCGGTATGGGGGTGGATTCGGGGCTGCCTGATTTTCGTGGCGATCAGGGCTTCTGGAAGGCATATCCTGCATACGCCCGGCTCGGTCTCT
>CAIRND010000134.1 GCA_903879825.1 uncultured Geobacteraceae bacterium | reverse complement strand
GGGCTGGGAGTTATTGCCTCCGGTAAAACAATCCATTTGATCCTGTCTGATATTAATATGCCCAATATGGACGGCCTTGAATTTGTCAAAGCGGTGCGGGCCAACGGCAATTCAACCCCCATTGTCATGATTACCACTGAGGGTGGAGAAGAAATTATAGCTGAAGCCATGTCAAGCGGCGCAAGTGACAGTATTAAAAAACCATTCACTCCCGATCAACTTCAGGAAAAGCTGGGAGGCTTAATATGAGTCTCAATCCTGACATTTCCCGTTCCACCAGCTTTTCTGAAGAGCAGGTAGCGGGCTATGTGATTGATGCCACCAGGGAAGTTTTTTCTACGATGGTGATGATGGAGGTGACTGATAATTTTCCGCTCAAGGAGCCGGTCAGTCGCTTTAAGTGCAGTATTACCGGAATGGTCGGTTTTGCCGGTACCTACTCCGGAGTAATTTCAATTCACTGCCCCGTCGAACTGGCTCTGGAAGTGACTTCCAATATGCTTGGCATTGAATGCGACGAGGTTAACGAAGACCTGAACGATGCTATTGGAGAAATTGCCAATATGCTGGGAGGTAGTGTCAAACAGGTTCTTTCCAAGGGGGGGTTGGATGTCAAGCTGTCGATTCCGACCGTTATCTCTGGAGAAGACTATACCGTTAACTCCCTTTCAGATAATGATTGTGTTGTTATTCCGTTTACAGTCGGTGTGCATACCTTACTGGTTGGGCTTACGCTGAAGAAGGAAGATTGATCTTGTTCACTGCCTCATCGACGGCGATGCCGTACGCCTCTTACACTGAATCCGAACCGGAAGACGATCTCTGATGGATGGTTATACGACGCTATACGGGATGCTGGAGACAGCTCTCAAGCAGGCCGGTGATGAGAGCGGCATGCTGTTGGGGCAGGATCTTTCTATTGCCCTTTCAGACTCGCTTTCAACAAGTAAAAGTTCCTATTTCGGGGGGCTGGAAGACGGCTGTTTTGTCCTGGGAGTTGACTCGGGTGAAGCCTACGGTGGGCAGTTCTACCTGGTTTTTTCGCTCCGTGACGCCATAGTCCTGAGCAGCATTCTCTTAGGTATTCCACCGGCACGTATCCAGGAAAAAAAGCGTCTTTCCATCATTGAAAATGATGATATAGACGCATTTTCTGAAATCGCCAACATGGTAAACGGAGCGCTCAACACCGTTTTTCAGGGCACACTTCCCAGTAAAGTCCGACTTAAGCTATTATCCCCTAAAAAATACATCCCGGAAATTGACCCATTAAGTGAGGAAGAACCGCTTCCTGATGGTGATTTCCTGATGTTCCGCTCCCGGTTGGAAATGCCGGGTCAGGAAATGAACCATCTGGATGTTCTTATTCCGGTCGCCTTAGCCAATTTGTTTGATCCCCAGCCGGTTGCCGCCGAATCGGCTCCTGGGGTTGCCGCAGAAAATGAGGCCGGTGATGGTGAAATCAATGGGGCCGATGGGACGGAAAGCGCTGAAACCGCGCTGGCTGTTGTTGGTGGTGTGGATAGTATTGTTGTGCTGGAGGATGACGAGGAACAACGTCAGCAGATGATTGGACTCCTGTCATTCACCGGGTATCAGGTTGCAGAGGGTACCCTTAATGTAGATATCAAAGAATTGTTTGCCGGAAGAAACGTCAAGCTGGTTATCATTGGGTCTCAGGATGCTGATGATCGTGAGCTTGCCGTCTGCATAAAAGTCAATGCAATGCGTCAGGATTCTCCTCCGCCGATTATAATGAGTGCCGAGTGCTGGACACGGACGGCGGTCTTAAAAGCCCTCAAATATGGTGCGCGCGATATTATTATTAAACCGTTCAATAGCGATGACGTTACCTCAAAAGTTCGCCGCTACTGTAAAATTTCGTCGGCTTCATCTTGATGCGGATCAGATGATGTCTCCCGCTCGAATGTCGCCTTCAATTATAGCTCAACCAAGTCGTTGGATGGATATCACCTGTGTCACGCTGTATCTCCTTTGTCTTATCCTGTTTCCCGCTCAGGCCTTCGCATCCATTCCCAATAGTCTCTATCGGATAGATATTCATCCTCAAAAAGACTTTACCCGCCTTACCGTACGTTTGTCAGGCCCTCCGGAATACACGCTGTCATCCATCCCGGGTAATCGTCTACGTCTTGTCATTCAAGACACCGGCGGCACACTCTATAAAAAATATCGCCGCTATTCCGATACCAATATTGGTGGTCTCGTCCTTAAAAGACGGGGCGACAGTTTGCTTGTTACCTTCCAAATTTCACAGAAAGCGGGGTGGCGTGATCTGTCGCGTCCGGATATTAGCGCCATAACGGTGGATATTGGTGCTCGCTTCAAGCCGGGGATGTCACAGCCGACTCTGGCGGGGCGTGAAAAAATATGGAAAGGTGTCGAAAAACTGGTACGTGATTTTGATCCGCCACTGAAATCAGAGATCCCGTTTTCCCCGACGGATCGTATGGTTTTGAGCAATTTCCTTACCGTGGAGGAACAGAAAGAATTTATGGCCGGAGAGGCGGCTCTCTATAAAGGGCGGCTGACCGAGGCGGAAGAATTATTTACCCTGTTCTCTTCTCGGCAGGGGCCGATCAGGCCATTAGCGCTCTATCGACTTGCAGAAACATGGTACAAACTTCAAAAATATCCGCAGGCGTTAGCGACCTTCCGTGAAGCGGAAAAATTGTGGCCGGCTTATCTTAGTTTAAATCCGGAAGTTACTTTTTATTATGGTGATAGTATCGCCCGGAGTGGTGAACTAACCTCCGCCCGCGCTTTGCTCGCCGGGCTTGTGGCACGCTTGGCTGACAAAACCTTTGCGCCGGCTCTGCTTGTCCGGCTTGGTGATATTCTCACCCGGCAGGGGCATGAGCATGAAGCGCGGGCGATCTATAAAAATATTGCGGAGTTTTTCAAAGAAAACAAAGCAAGCCAGATGGCATTAATGAGAGTTGCTGACAATGATTTTCTTTTGTCGACACCCTGGAATTATCGCTCAATCAGCGATGTGTACCTGAAAGCTTCACAGCGAAGTGGTGACCTGGATATGCGCGAGGAAGCGCACTTTAAGCATGTACTCCTGGAAGCGATGCATGGAGAAGCGGGCGAAGCACTGCAGCTTGTTATGGCGTTTCAAAGAAAATTTCCCCGCGGCGTTTACGTTGCCGTTGTCAGGACTATTCGGGAAGTGCTTGTTGCTGAGGTATATCAGCGCACCAACTGGAATAATGATCCCTCCGCACTCGTACGTTTCATGGATGAACAACACGAATATTTAGCCGGATGTGTTGGGCAGGCTGGTTTTCTTGCAACCGTTACCCGTGCCTACAATGCTGCCGGGAGGCCGATTGAACTGGTCAGATTGCTCGCTGCCTTGGTTGATCGTCTCTGGGCAGCTTCGGTTGCTCCAGAGCTGTATGTCAGTATCGTAGAAAATGCTGATCTCATTGGAGATACTGCTACCGCAGAGCGCACCATC
>CAIRND010000133.1 GCA_903879825.1 uncultured Geobacteraceae bacterium | reverse complement strand
GCGACCAGTCCGTTGAAGCGGGCAACCTGATTGCGCAGTTCGACAAACAGGGCACCGGCCCGTTCGGCGGAAAGTGGCCCGCGCAGCCGCTCGTCAAATTTCATCCAGAATTCGTTAACCGCCTCCCACATCTCCTTGGAAATTCGATCACGGGCTACCCGGGCGTTCTCCCGGAACAGGCGCAGACAGGTACGAATGGAGCTGGGATTGTTGCGGCCAGCACTGATGAACTGCAGTACTCGCGACGTACTGATGTTGCCGTCGCCAAATTGCTCATCGTACAGCGGCTCGGATGAATTTATTTGCAGAATCGGCCGCCACTTGTCATCCTCAGTCATATCCTCTTCCGCCTCAACCATATAGAGCAGGTTGATCTCCATCAGGCGGGCGGTTTCCCCGGCACGCTCCAGATAGCGGGCCATCCAGTACATTGAATCAGCAATGCGACTTAGCATTAAATCCCCCTCAATCCCCCCTTGCAGGGGGAAGAAAATATTACTCTGCCAGTACCCAGGTATCCTTACTCCCGCCACCCTGCGACGAGTTCACCACCAGTGATCCCTTACGCAGTGCCACGCGGGTCAAACCACCCGGTACGACCTCGATATCTTCACCGTAAATGACGTAGGGACGTAAATCCAGATGGCGCGCTTCCAGTTCGCCGTCCATGTAGCAGACATGGCGGGACAGATAGACAACCGGCTGGGCGATGTAGTTGCGGGGGTTTTCTGTGACCAAATCCACGAATTCCTTGCGCAGCGCAGGTGTGGAGGAGGGTCCCATCAGCATGCCATAGCCACCCGATTCGCTGACCGCCTTGATAACCATCCGCTCCATATTGTCGAACACATATTCCCGGTCCTCTACGTTGGTCATCTGATAGGTCGGAACATTGTTAAGAATCGGTTCCTGGCCAAGATAATAACGGATGATATCCGGCACGTATGGGTACACCGCCTTATCGTCGGCGATACCGCTGCCCGGAGCATTGACGATGGCAACATTTCCGGCCCGCCAGGCGTTGATGACTCCGGCGATGCCGAGGGATGAATCGGAGCGGAACACCAGCGGATCGAGGAAATCATCGTCGATACGGCGATAGATGACATCCACCCGCTGCAGGCCGGTGGTCGTTTTAAGATAGACGATATCGTTGACGACAACCATATCGCGCCCTTCGGCCAACTCTATCCCCATCTCCTTCGCCAGGAAGGTGTGTTCGAAATAGGCGGAGTTGTAGATGCCGGGAGTAAGCAACACAATTTCTGCACTGTCTTTACCACGGGGTGAGAGGGCACGCAAGGCAGCCAACAGCAGTGACGGATAATGTTCGACGCGGCGTACGCGGTATTTATTGAAAAATTCAGGAAGGATGCGGCGCTCGATAACCCGATTTTCGATCATGTAGGAAACACCCGACGGGGTGCGCAGGTTGTCCTCCAGAATCAAAAACTCGCCTTTTTCATCGCGGATAATGTCAATACCGCTCACATGGGTGTAGATGCCGCGAGGCGGTACGATACCGACAATCTCGCGGCGGAAGTCGCGCCCCTGATAGATCAATTCCGGAGGAATCAGTCCATCCTTGATAATGCGCTGTTCACCGTACAGATCACCCAGAAACAGGTTCAGCGCCCGTACCCGCTGCTTGAGGCCGGACTCGATCTTGACCCATTCTGCGGCGGTTATGATGCGCGGAATCAGATCGAAGGGCCAGATGCGCTCGATGCCCTCTTCACTTTCGCCGTAGACCGTAAAGGTGACCCCTTCCGCCTGCAAAGCCAGTTGCGATTCATGCGCTTTGGCCTCCAGAGCGCTGTTGCCGGTGGCCTTGATATGGTCCCACAGGAGGCGGTAGTGATCGCGGGGGGTAAAATCATCGGCGTAAAACTCGTGGTAGGGGGTGCGGGGCTTGCTGCCCTGCATACCGGCGTTGTACATGGCGCACTCCTTTGTACATAATTTTGGCTAAATATACCTGTTTTTTTAGAACGGTGGTATTATTTCTTCATTCTGTTGGCTGATGACGGTAAATCTATAATCAAACCAGGGAGCAAGAAGAGGCTGCACATCCTTCCATGCAAGACCCCCGCCACCGCAACCGGGACGGGGAACAAAAATATTATCCCATCCGGAGCTGTCCGCCAGGGCCCGCAGCTCCTCGGCCGAACGGGAAATAATACGCAGATCGGGAAGAGACCAGGGAGTTTCCTCCACCGGAAAAGTGACGATGCCACTGCCGAGATCATAGACATGGCTCCCCTGTTGCACGAGCAATATGCCTAATTTTTCAGCAAGCCCCGGATGGCGAAACGCAGCCTGCCGTGCCACGCCACGGCCAAATATGGCACGACCATCAGCAGTCAGTGAGCCATTGGTGGTAATAGCTATGACGCTTCTACCGGCCTGTTCCCATATATCCCCAAAGGTTTCGAACACGTAACGGCTCTCCGTGATAAAGTTTTTGAAATAGGATTTTAAGGAGAGTAGCAATCTACGGGCCAATGTATATCCTGAATATTTTTAATCACTCGATTCTTGACCACCACCACCAGGCAGAAGCATTTGATTCAGGACAATAAGCTACGCAAAAACATTGAAACAGTACTCGCTACATATTCAACGGATGGACAAAGAGAAAATTTTAAGTTACTTTTCAGCT
>CAIRND010000132.1 GCA_903879825.1 uncultured Geobacteraceae bacterium | reverse complement strand
GACTATGATGCTTCAACCGCTTCGCCCCCCGGCGCAAATGGAAGTGGTGGGACCGTTACTAAATCACTTCCAACTCCATCGGTAACATTAACAAACAGAACTGCAAACAGCGCCATTATAACCAGTAATACAAACGTCAGTATTGTTGTCCATCCGTTGACAAATTTTAAAATCACTTCAATAAAATATGGAGATACTACACCAACAAATACTGTAGCGGTATCCGCGAATCAAATAACGGATGTTACTTTTACCTTCCCTGTCGCTGGTGGTCACTCCTACATAGTCTGGGTGGTTTTTACCTCCACAGCCGCTTCTAGCTTTACCGTCACCGGTACCGTCGACCCTGCCACAGATGTCCTCTGTACCTCAAATACGATTACCCCACCGAGTCAAGTCGTTAATATTAATCAGACCGGTTCATTCGATTTCAGTACCTCAACAAACTGTACAATAGAGAGTGTAAACTATAATTCGGGTGGCGCTCAGGCATGGGTAGGCAGTGGCACAACCTATACGACCCCGGCAATAACTGCAGACAGCTCTTTTGTAGTAAAATTCCAGCCCATAGGTTTTAATCTTGTGGCGGCAAATCACGCGAGTAACCCAACAGGATGTGGATCTGTTTCTGACCTGGGCACGACCAATGTGCCAATGGGTTCCAGTAAAACCTATACCTTCAATCCCTCCTCAACCTGTTCGGTTACCCATGTGTGGGTTACGGATACAAATAGAGGCTACGTAAATTTTGATATTGCACCGCTTGCCTCCCCAACATATACATTCACAAATGTCCAGGCAACCGGCGCTATTACGGTCCAGTATTCTGCCATTGCGCCAACCTCTTCTGATTCTTACTGTCAAGTGCCGGCATTTGTTGCAGGACAGGCAAGTCTTGCACCTAATGTTCTCATTATCTTTGATAACTCGGGTAGTATGGGGGGCAATGACTCGGACGGCTTTACCTATTTGAACATTAAAACATACAACTGCGTGTCTTCGTCAACCCCAGGTTCATGTACGACTTTTTATGGCTATTTCGACCCGACTAAAATGTACAAAATCGATACAGGGGATTCAAATAAATATTTGATTGACTCTGTAACATTAAATCTCTCAAGCAGTTTTTCAGGCAACAAACTCAATTACAATAATATGCATAAAGTGGATGTTGTTCGTAAAGTACTGGTAGGGGGGAAAGTTGTAAACCGGAACTCATCACCATATTTTCTTGCAACTGATAATGGTAAAACAGTCGAATATGGTACGACATTACCAACCGGTATCATTCAAAATCTGGCAGGAAAAGTTCGCTTTGGGCTTATGGTGTTTAATGCTTCGTCAGATGGGGGGCATCTGGCATCTATTCCTGTTACAGCCGGAGATCCAACCGGAAAAGCGGTGCTCGGTTCTACTCAGGCGGGTCTGATTGCTGCGATTGAAGGGACTGAAACAAATCCAAGCACCAACACGCCGATTGCTGAAACTCTCTATGAAGCAATTCGTTATTTTCAAGCGAAGCCGAGTGCATACAACACCGGCGTGAATTACGCTACGATGGACCCGATTCAAAACAGCTGCCAGAAGCACTTTATCTTGCTGCTGACTGATGGTGAGCCCAACAATAATGATAAGCTTCCCGGTACTGCAAATAGTTATACAGATGGTATATTTAATGCCACAACCTGGGAGAATATGATTCCAGCCAATGACCGTGCCAGTAGCTCTGCCTCCTCCTGTAGTTCCGTGACGTATGGTAGTTCAGTCAATTCGGAGAAGGTGGAAGCGGTTGCATACTACATGCACAACACGGATTTACGTTCCAGTGTGTATGGGAACCCGGTTGACAGCACAGAAACCGTCACGCAAAATATTACTCTTTTTCCAGTTTATACTTTCGGAAATGGCTCCGGGACTAAAACGCTTATGATGGCGGCCAAATATGGCGGTTATGATAATTACGATGGCAACGCCCCCTCTCCAAACACGTACCCATCTCCAAAAACTCCTGATAATCCAGCCACCGGTTCACCCGAATGGAACAAGGCTGGAACCTGTGTGCCGTATAATTACTTTGAAGCAGATGATGGTGCGGTTCTTGAGAATAATCTTAATATCGCGATGTCTACCATTTTGGCAAAAGTTGCTTCCGGTACTGCTGCCTCAATATTAAGTAATAGCGAAGGGAGTGGTGCTAACCTGTTGCAGGCGGTTTTCTATCCAAATAAAATTTTCCCGGCGCCAAATCCGGCCACAGACTCAACGGCAGAGGTCAGTTGGATTGGAGAGATGCAGAACCTTTGGTACTATGTTGATCCGTTTATATCAAACAGCACCGTACGTGAAGATAGCGATTTTTCTACAACAACTCCGAATCATATTATGGATTTGAAGAAAGATTATGTGGCCCGTTTCTATTTTGCAAATGGTGAGACAAAGGTAGAACTTAAACAGGATATTGATGGCAACGGTATTGGCAATGATCCTCCTGTGGCATCTTCACTTGACCCGGATTATGTAAAAAGTCTCTGGCGGGCCGGAAGACAGTTGTGGGCTCGCTCGGCGTCAACCAGGAAAATTCATACCAGTGTAGACGGCTATTCGTTATTGCATTCTGTTGCTGGCGTTTACCCCACAACGGATTCATATGGCGGATTTTATACCGCTAACGACAGGGCAACAAATTTGCAACCCTATCTTCAGGCCTCCGCCACTGACAGTAATGCTGAAGCTATTAAAATCATAAATTATATCAGAGGGACCGATCAGACCGGCTACCGTAACCGGAGAGTGTCACTAGCAGTAAACGGAGCGACTGTCACCAATGAGTGGAAACTGGGAGATATTGTCACCTCTACGCCAAAACTCCAATCCACGAACAAGTTGAATTCGTATAATCTGACAACACCTTCTGGATATAATGACAAAAGCTATGGCGCTTTTATTAACTCTTCAACTTATACGAACAGGGGCATGGTGTACGTGGGGGCTAATGACGGTATGCTCCATGCGTTTAAGCTGGGTAAACTGACTGTCGCAAGTGGAGCTGATACCGGTATTGCTTCGGGGTCAAGCACAGTAAAAATCGGTGGTTTTGTTAAGGCCTCACTCACCGGAGTAAATTTAGGTGAGGAACAGTGGGCATACATTCCCCGGAACGCGTTGCCGTATCTAAAATACTATACCGATGCAGTAAATTATAAACATATCAATTACCTTGATGGACCTACGGTAATATCAGACATATCTGTCGCCAAATCAGGAACATGTAACACTGATTATTCTCTCTGCCCGAAAGATGTTAGTGGCGGTACCAACTGGAAAACCGTGCTGATCGGCAGTATGGGGTTGGGGGGGGCAACGAGGCTTTCAACAAACAGTTGCTCTTCGGCTGCCGATGGCAGATGTGTAAAAACTCCTATTATCGATCCTGATGATAGCGCTGCCACCAAGACGAAAGGGGTTGGCTATTCGTCATATTTTGCCCTGGATATTACAAACCAGACTTTTAACTCAACGACGGGTGCTCTCGAAAACCAACCTGCCCTGAAGTGGGAATTTCCTCCCCGTGAAGCTGCCGATAATTTTGGCCTTGGTTACGCAACTTCTGGCGCGGCGATTGTGAGAATTGCCGCAAAGTTATCAACCGATGCCACTAAACCGGATGTTACTGCAAATGGTAAATGGTTCGCGGTCTTTGCTTCAGGTCCTACTGGACCGATTGATTCATCGGTACATCGCTTTATGGGCAGATCCGACCAAAACCTGAAACTGTTTGTTGT
>CAIRND010000131.1 GCA_903879825.1 uncultured Geobacteraceae bacterium | reverse complement strand
GCCGTTCATACCGGGCATATTGATATCAGTCATGACTATCGGAAAGCGGTGCTGCTGAAACTTCAAAAATCCGTCGCTGCCGTTAGTGGCTGTTTCTACCCTGGCGCCGTGACGGGAGAGAGCGAGAGAAATCATAAGCGCCGTAATTACATCGTCTTCAACTACGAGTAAATCAAGTCCGGTCAGGTCTATGTTCAGATACGCTACGGGCATTGTTCACCTTCATGCAGCGGCAGTATCACGCAGATCGGTGTTTCAGAGTTTTGATTATTTCCATCTGCTCTTCCGCGCAGTGCGGACAAATGCCGTGGCTGAACCTGGCTTCAGAATGGTCGCTGATATACTGTTCCAACTGATTCCAGCTATCGTGGTCATCCCTTATTTTTTTGCAGTACGAGCAGATCGGGATAATACCCTCTAACTGTTTTACCCGGCTCAAGCTCTGCTTCAAATCATCAATATGTTCTGAGAGCGCCCTTTGCAGGCAGTTTATACGATGACCAACTGCCACCCTGGCCCGCAGTTCCGTTGCATCAAAGGGCTTTCCGATAAAATCGTCAGCTCCGGCATTGAGAGCCTGAGCAGCTGAATCTTTCGCGTTTCGGGAGGTAATAATGATGGCATAACAGGGGGACTCAAATTGTTTCACTCGCAGCCGTTGTACAATTTCAGGCCCTTCCAGGCCAGGCATCATCCAGTCAAGAATAACCAGTTGTGGAGGTTCCGGCTCGCACAGGATTCTCCATGCTTCATCGCCATCACACGCGGCAGTAACGTTGTACCCCCACGCCGTCAGCAGGGACTGCAACATAAGTCGGGATGCGGCATCATCATCGGCAATCAGGACATTCATGGGCATTCCCTTCCCTGTGGACTCATAAGCTCGGATTCCAACCTTTCAATCGCTTGTGCAAGCCGATGTTCCAATACAGTTAGCATTTCTGTCGCTTTTTCAAGTTCACCCGTCTCAGTAAAAGATTCAATTATACGGGCACTGTCTGACAACGATGGCAACGAAAGATTCGCTGAGGCTCCTTTCAGTTTATGTGCCGACTGACAGAGAGCGATGGTATCTCGATCTGCCAGAGCCAAGCGGATTGACCCGGCATATTCCGGAGCACTGGTAATAAACAGGGCGGCCACTTTACGGGACAAGTCAAGATCACCCATATTGCGCTGGACAAATTCGTCCCTATCGAAAATCATTGCCGTCGAATTACATACTACTTCACACATAGCAAAGACATCTCCCGAGCCGCATTATTTCTATATTCGATAATATTGCACAAAGTTGCAGCGGCGGTAATCATCAGGTCGACATCAGAACGCGCCATTCGACGCGACAGTTCAGTAAAACTGCCTGCTGAAAATGGAGTGATATGATTGCAGTGACTGTACCAGAGACAGAAAACTCACGTGGATTCGCTGAATGGGCTGATTGGTTATTATCCCACTTTTTCTGCGGATTACAAGCCGACGTCTACTCTTTTTCGGCAGAGGTCGTGTGTGGGTAATGGCAGAGGGAACTCTTTCTAAGGAAATTCTGGATGGGGTGACAGCTCCGCACGTGAGAATGCCTTCTCGGCTGCGGTAAAAAGGCCAATGCGCAGCAAGGCCTCACCCAGGTACATCATCGAACTGTAGCGCACCGGATGGATAAAAACCAGACCTGACAGTGCCGCAACGGCACCATCGGCATCGCCTGCTCTCAAACGCCAGACACCAATCCAGTGAAAAGACTCGCCGGGCAGATATTCCATGTCATGGGCCTGCCGCAACTCATGGCTCAAGTGCAATTGTGTTCGAGCCGTCTCACTCTTCTCTTCCGGTGGCGCCAGCAATTCCTGCAGACGTGCCTGATACAGCCAGGTAAGCCAGTCTCCGGGGTACTCCGCAAGATGTGTCTGAAACTGCTCAGCTCGTTCAGCCGCCTCCGGCAGGACAGACCGCCCAAGCAGGGCATCACCGGCAGTTATATCCCGCCACGGCCCCAGTTCCAAACCCTGTAACCGCGCCAGCAGCTTCTCATCATATTTAATCGCCTGTCGTGCAGCGTATCCCGCCTGCCACAGTAATCCGGCATGCGCATAACTACAAACCAGGTCCATCCACAACTCAGGCTGTGCGGCCGATTGAGTGAGCCTGCGCCACAATATTCCCACATCTTTTTTCATGTAGATGGCTTCCAATTCTTCTTCCTCACGATTTCCTGCTTTTTACAGCTTGAACTGACGTACCAATCGCTGAAGTTCCTCGGCATTACCGTTCAACTGTGCAGCTGCCGTAGCCGATTCGTGGGCACCTTGTGATGTTTGCTGCACAACTTCGGTTATTTGTTGCATATTACTGGAAATTTCACTGGTCGTGGCGGTTTGCTCTTCTGCGGCAGTGGCAATCTGGTTAACCTGCATGGCTACGTCGTTGACCTGTGAAAGTATTTCCTGCAGAGCATGCCCTGATTTTGCCGCTTCTTCCGTGCCGGTCTCCACCTGGTGCACCCCCTGTTCCATAGCGGCCACAGCACCCTTGGTCTCTCTCTGAATGGCCTTGATCATCTCACTGATCTCTTTGGTGGCACGGGTCGTGCGTTCAGCCAGGGCACGGACTTCATCGGCAACAACCGCAAAACCGCGACCCTGTTCACCGGCACGTGCAGCTTCGATGGCGGCATTCAGCGCCAGCAGGTTG
>CAIRND010000130.1 GCA_903879825.1 uncultured Geobacteraceae bacterium | reverse complement strand
TTGCGAATCGTCTGGGGATTCGAATCAACACCGTTCAGGTACATCGGGCCAACCTGATGAAGAAGCTTGATGTTCCAAATGCGGCAAATCTTGCCCGGTGGGCGGTCATAACAGAACTGATGTCTTCGACAGATACATAACCGCGTTATTAAATAAGTGTGCTTCGAGATGTTTAAAATAAATCCCTTCTTATTAAGCTAGTTATCTCATTTTAATAAATTGTACAGTTTCAAAACCCCTCCAAATATTCCTCCTCACATAAAACGATAAAATTAAATAAAACGGACTTCTAGTTATTTGTATGAATATACAAATGACCTCACGGCATATATTTTAAACACGTTACTTCACATTTTGTCCCTCCGTTAGACCACCTACATACATCCTGGGAGTTTTCGATGCTCGCACAGAATATTACAGACGCCTGTCTGCGTGAATTGACCAATACTGCTTCAGACCTGTTGGTTGGGCTGAAGTGTCTTGATGCTCCGGAAGTGGTGCGTCAGGCTCGGCTACTCAAAGATCGTGCCGATGAATGTGAGGCACTCATGTTGCGAAGAACCGCACACAAAATAGAACAGGTGGCATTGATAGGTAACCTTGATGCAGCCCAATTGCTAATTGCGGAGCTAAAGATGTATCTACAGCCGTCATCGGTGATGAAGCATCCGCCGCTGACTGTGAAGTAAATGTTGTCAGCACGTGTTGATTAAGTAAGTCGGTTCGCACTAAAGAACATAAGGAGAATGACATGAAAAAACCGCTCAAGAGTTTCACCTTCAAGGCCAAAATTGTGTTGTTAGTTTTGTGCAGTTGTCTCGCGCTGGGCGCGCCGACGGGCAGTATTGCCCTGAAGCAGTTTATTAACAGCCACTCCAACTTTATCGATGCCTACAGAAAATCCCTTTCTAACGATTTCGATATTCTGACAAAAAGTCAGGTTGAGCTTGCGATGAGCACGTTGCAGCGGGTGTATGAACGCCATCAAAAAGGTGAAATGACGCTTGATGAGGCAAAAGCGCTGGGGGGCGATATCCTGCGCAACATGCACTTCGGCAAAGATGGCTATGTCTGGGCCGATACTTCACAAGGATTAAATGTGGTCATGTTGGGAAAACAAAATATCGAGGGGAAAAGCCGCTTTGATCAACAGGACGTCAAAGGCACCTATATGATGCGAGAGATCCTCAAGAACGGCATGCAGTCGGGTGGTGGCTATACCAATTACTGGTTCCCCCGGCCGGGGAGCGATAAACCGGCTCCAAAGCGCAGCTATTCGCTCTATTTTAAACCGTTTGACTGGGTGATCGGTACCGGAAATTATATCGATGACCTGGAGGAGATGGTGAAGAAGGCTTCGGACGCAGACCAGCACCGCATTCTTTACGGCGTGTATCTTCTGGTGGGCGTCACCATGATCATAATTGTTGCGGTTTGCCTGCTGGCCATCTTTGTTACCAAACGGTTACTGCTCAGTATTGGGGCTGAACCAACCGAGATGGAGGATATAGCCCGGCGGGTTGCTGAAGGAGACCTGACTATTAAGTTGCAAAGCGGTAAAAGCGGTATTTATGAGGAGATGCGCCGCATGGTTGAGAGCCTGCGTCAGGTAATGGAACGGGTTAACCAGAGCGCGCACGAGGTATCTATTGCCGCCGTGCAGCTCAACACGAATGCCCAAAAAACTGCTGACGGCTCACATCATGTCGTCAGCCAATCCGATATGGTCGCTACGGCCAGTGAAGAGATGGCGGCCACCAGTTCTGATATTGCCAACAACTGCCACCAGGCGGCTGACAGCTCAAACAGCGCCAGTGCCACTGCCCAGAGCGGTGCTGCCATCGTGCGGGAAACCGTTGAAGGAATGAGCCGTATCGCATCCAAGGTGCGCAGTTCGGCTGGCGCGGTAGAACAACTTGGTGTTCGTTCCGAGCAGATCGGGCAAATTGTCGGCACCATTGAAGATATTGCCGATCAGACCAACCTGCTGGCATTGAACGCTGCTATCGAAGCGGCCAGAGCCGGTGAACAAGGGCGCGGTTTTGCCGTGGTGGCCGATGAGGTCAGGGCGCTTGCCGAGCGAACCACCCGTGCGACGCGTGAAATCGGGGAAATGATCAAGAGTATTCAGAACGAAACCAAGCAGGCGGTTAAAGCGATGGAAGAAGGGGTGAAAGAGGTTGAACAGGGAACCACCGGGGCGTCTCGGTCGGGCCAGGC